>DBWN01000151.1:0-9398 GCA_002308935.1 Bacteroidales bacterium UBA1237
AGGGCGTACCTGTTCTGGAGAAGAAGTGTCTTCTCTCCTGATACGACCATTCCGGCAAGACTTACTATGAAGTCCGCCTTTCCTTCAGAAGCGAGCATGAGGGCTATTGTGCCTCCTTCACTATGGCCTATCACTCCGACTTTACTGAACCTTTCCCTCATGAGTTCCACTCCTTTGAGGGCGTCATTCTTCAGATCCTCGGTAGTGTAAAACACAACGTCTCCGGTGGATTCCCCGAAACCTCTGTCATCGTATCTCATGGTGGCGATACCGTTTTTCGCGAGATGGTCGGCGATTACGGCGAAAGGCTTGTGCTCATAGATTTCCTCGTCCCTGTTCTGGAACCCGCTCCCTGTAACCATCACAAGCACCGGAGTGTCCTTGGTCCAACCTTGTGGAAGGGTGAGAGTTCCTTTAAGGACGGCGTCACCGTTGCTGAAGCTCACTTCCTCAGTTGAATAGGGGAAAGGCCCTTTCGGGGTCTGTGGACGATTGAGTTTCTCTTCTCCAGGAGATAGGGTGAGAGGAAACGATGTTCCCGACTGGATGAAAGTGCCGATTACGTTCTTTCCGTTGAAAAGTCCCTCATAAGAGGCTCCCAAAGAAGGAACGGTCACCTTTATTCCGGTGAGAGTCCTTTCAAGGGTAGCTTCTATGCCGGTAACGCCCTGGTCAGGGGAGTCCAGAGTACAGGGATCATCCAGATGGAAGACTATCCTCATGCTCACTCCGCCGGCCTCAAGTTTTCCGGACCATGTACCGGTCTGGGCGAATAGGCAGGTCATTGAGCCGATAAGGATAAGGAACAGTGTCAGCAGTATCTTTTTCATAATGGTGCAGTATAAGCGGAAAGAAAACCTCTATGCCTGTACGGAGGCTTTACGGTCGGCGTCAATCAGTTCCACAAGGCGGTCAACGGCTTCTGTGTCAGGAACGTGCTTAAGGACAGGGGTCTTCCCCTTGTATATGGACACCTTGTGTCCTCCTTCACCGACATAACCCCAATCCGCGTCAGCCATTTCTCCGGGACCGTTTACTATGCAGCCCATCACGGCGATGACCACGTCCTTCAGGTGTGAAGTCCTTGCCTTCACGGCCTCAAAGGCTTCCTGAAGGTCGTACATGGTCCTGCCGCAACCGGGGCAGGCGATGTACTCGGGCTTATAGAACCTTCTTCGGCAGGCCTGCAGAAGTTCATCGGCCAGATACTCGCCGAAGCCGTCCTTGTCGATGTCCACAGCGTACCCTTCGTCGTCAATGAATGTCCCATGGAACTCCACTGAGTCAATCTCCCTGTCAAGGAGAGCCTTTCCGAAGTCGCAGCTGAGGTCCTCAATTAGTCTTTCACGTGAAGGAGCGGCATATTCGGCGACAATGTGCTTACCGTCATCTGAAGACCGTCTTGAAACTAGAGAAGAGGATATCTTCCCGTCATAGCGGTCGGCGAGATACTTCGCCACCGGAATCTCATTGACCGGATCCTCAGTGAGGGAAACCCTTATGGTATTGCCTATTCCTTCCTCCAGAAGAGTGGATATTCCGACACAGGACTTGATCCTTCCGCTGTCTCCGTTTCCGGCTTCAGTGACTCCCACATGGACGGGATAGACCTTTCCCCATTCCTTCATCTTGGAGGCGAGTATCCTGTAGGCTTCCACCATAACGACGGTGTTGCTTGACTTGAGCGACACCACCACATTGTCGAAGTCCTCCTCAGCACAGAGCCTCAGCCATTCCATTGCGGCTTCAGCCATTGCAAGGGGAGTGTTGCCGTAAAGGGAAGTGATCCTCTCTCCGAGGGATCCGTGATTGAGACCTATCCTTATCGCCGTTCCGTTTTCCTTGCAGACGGCAAGAAGGCGCTTCAGCTGTGAACAGGCAACGGCATGCTCCTTGGCGAAGTTGCCGGGATTGATCCTCACCTTCTCTACATAAGGAGCCACGGCGATAGCCGTCTCTGATGAGAAATGTATATCGGCGACCAGAGGAGTGTCAATCCCCATTGAACGAAGACGTGAATGGATCTCGGCCATATGGGGCACATCCTGCAGACCGGGGCAGGTTATCCTTATGAGAGCGGAACCGGCCTTGGCCATCCTTACGCACTGTGCGACAGTGCCCTCAACATCTGATGTATGGGTATTGCACATGGTCTGGGGAACGATAGGGAAAGAACTTCCTATCATCACGTTACCGACCTTCACTGAAAGTGTTTCCATAAGTGGTATTGTATCTTTTCCGGATTTCTGTCCGGAGAGTTTCTTAATCAAAGGGAAGTATCTACTGCTGTGCGGGCTCCGGGTTGTACACTATCTGACGGGCTTCACGCCTCAACTGCGGCTTGGTCTTTCCGGTGCGTTTGCTCAACTGGAAATGTACCCCCACAGAGAAGAGGAAGTCCGAAGGATAGGCGAAGCGGTAATAGTATTCACTAACGTAGTCAGGACGGTAGAGTGAAGACCATCCCCACTTGTAGTCAGCCTTGAAGACGACCTCTATGGGATCGAAGATGACGCCGATTCCGGCTCCGAACTTGGCTCCGTAGTCCATCCTCCTTTCGTAGTCATGGAAAGATGTGGCGTACTGCTGGTCCATTTCGTCTCCCCACCTCTGGATCTTCATCCTATAACCTCCGTAGATTCCCAGGTTGGCCATGAGCCTAATCCTCCATACGTCAGCATGGAAGAGGGTGAGAAGGTCGCCTTCGACCACGTCGTAGATGCATTTGATGGCTCCGTCCACGTCATAGGGGAAATCTCCTTCCTTGTTCTGCTTGAAAAGGTATCCGTCCTGCCCGTAGAAGAATCCAGCCTGTAGGCCGAAGTAGGGAAGGAAGCCGAACATCTTGCCGTAGTTCGTGACGGTCACTCCGAAGTTCACAGGAGTTATCAGGCTGCCCTGTTTCTTCGGGGGATTGAACGACATGGCGTTCATTCCGACTCCATACTGGACTCCGATGGTGGTATAGTCGTTTATTAGGATCTTCTTCGTGATCTTCACCGTGTCGAGGAACTCGTCAGTGTATACGACAGAAGCCACCTTGGTGGTATCAGGCTTCTGGGGAAGGGTCTCCTTCGAACGCTTCCTCTCACGTGCCGAAGAGTCAGTGCACAGGAGAAGGAAAGCCGCCATAAGGACAGCGGCAAGGGCCTTAAGTAGAGTGTATCTGTTGCTTGTTCCCATCGTCAGATCAATTTGAGGTTCCGCTTGAGAACATTTCAGCCACGTCTATGCTCTGATCCATCTCAGTGGACTCTGGGATGTCGATGACGTAGCTTCCGTCCCTCAGTTTATAGAAGAGCACCTTTTCGGGCTGACGGTGGGTGAAGAGTTCACCGGTGTCGACAATGCCGTTACGGTTGATGTCCTCGGTGATCCTTATCGAGTACTTGCCTTTCTTGAGGTAAGGGAAAAGCAGTGACTGGTCGTTCTCCACTATATAGGAGCGGAGAGTCTGGTCCCTCTTCTCGTTGAGAAGGTCAACAATGTATTTGTGATGAACGCCGGAGAGGTTCAACGTCAGAAGCGAGAGCTTGTCGTCGTTCGGAAGCGAGACCTTCACCTCAGTAGAGTCGTTCCAGAACCCGTTAATGTCACGGAAACGTCTGTGAGGGACTTTCAGGAAATAATCATATCCCGTCTGGAGCTTCCCTTCGGGCATAATCGTGTAATTCCTGAGGTTCAGGGTGTCTCTTGTCACGGTGAACTTCATCTGCTCCTCCTGCTGACGGGGGTTGACGCTGCGGAGAGTCATCTCACTGAACCCTTCATTAATTATAGGGTACTTGAACTCCATGGTGAAACCGTACTGTTCGACGGTCTCGGGTTTGGCGGTCACGGTGACGACGCAGGTGGTGTCATCATGACGGATGTTCCTTCTTGAGGAACGGGCGGATGAGGAGGTCTTGTTCTCCTGGACAAGACGGAGATGCTCGGTGAACGGCTTCAGGGTATTGGTGCTGTCATCCGTCTTGAGGTAGTCGACGAACACATGGAGAGTGTCCGGCATCCTTCTACGGTCATTCACCCAGAATTCCAGCGAATCACGCCTTGGATTGAACTGGGCTATGATCCTGTCGGAAGGTATTCCCCTTATCCAGAGGGAGTCTATCATGGCGTCAGGGGCCATGAATGAAATGTATCCGCTCCGGTCTGAGATCCTGGCCCTTTCCTTCACAAGCTGCTTCGACGGCCTTTCCTTGAACAGGTACAGATCGTACTCGCTCTTTCTGGCCATGCAGTGGACGGTATCCTTCATGTCGTACTTGAGAAGTTCCGGAAGTGTGTCGTTAGCCACCATGACCGGCCTTACCAGTGAATCAGCGAAAGCGATCTTGTCGCTCTCGAACTCATAGATGTTGTTTCCGGACTCGTCCATGACGGCATAGAGGCGGTAGAGAGTATCCTGGATGTTCCTTATCGCGAAGAATCCCCACTCGTCTGTCTTCACCGAGGCGTCAGGCCTTCCTTTCACGACGGCTGAGTCGGAGTGGTTCTTGTAGAGCATCACAGTGGCTCCGCTCACAGGCTTCAAGGTGTTGCAGTCAAGGACGGTCCCTGTCACCACCATGGTGTCGATAGAGTCTCCCGTCGAGAAATGCAGCGTGAATCCCGGATACATGTTGCCCTCGTTGTTGTCGGCGATTGCACCGGTGAGGTCAAGCGTGTATGTGGTGTTCTCCCTGAGGTCGGACTCGAAATAGACCTGGAGGGTCTTTCCTCTCATCCTGTACTTGGGCATCTTGTCCAAAGGAGGGGAGAGGTATATGGCCTTGGGGTCCTTGACCGTCACGTATTCGTCGAAAGTGATGTTTATCTGCGTCCCGTGCGTCGGTACGTTGGTGGCTCCGGGAAGAGGATTGAGTCCCACTATCACGGGCGGGATCGTGTCCTTCTTTCCACCTGATGGGGGAGTCGTGGTGTTGGCGCAGGAATGCGAGAACATCACTGACCCCAGGATCAGCGCTACCGGCAGAGCCGGGAAATATTTCCTGAAAAATCTTCTCATCTGTCTATTGTCGCCCTTGCAGGGCGGGATTCGAGGTGAAAGGACTGCACAAGGCGTGCCTACTTGATGTCCACCCTTCCTACCTCCTGTATGCCGTCAATGTTGCGGAGCCTTCCGATAAGTTTGTAAAGGACATCCTTGTCGGCGACTATGAAGTCTATCTGTCCTTCGAAGAGCCCGTCCTCAGTGCTGAGGGTTATAGCTTTCATGTTGAGGGACATTTCGATGGAGACTTCACGAGTAATGTCACTCAGAAGCCCGATACGGTCGATTCCCCTCATCGACACTCTCGCCTGGAAGGACTCGCGGGAACCGTCGTCCCACCTTGGCATCACTATCCAGTCACCGTGCTTGGATGCTATCTCCTCAGCGATCTGGCAGGATTTCTTGTGGACGGTGACGGATCCGTCCGGCGCCAGGAAACCGATCACTGTATCACCGTGGATAGGTTTGCAGCAGGTAGCGAGAATGTACTTGTGCGGATCTGAAGGGGAGTTGATCGTGAAGGCGGTACGGTCGAACTTTCCCTTCGGAGGCGTGCTTCCGGCAATAGTAGCGGCAGCGGCGGCCTGGTCGACCTCCGCCTGGGCGTGCGCAGCCTTGGCTGCGGCCCTTCTTCTCCAAGGCAGATACGAAAGCAACCTGTCTGCAGTGGACTTTTCCTTGTCCTTTCCCTTGAAGGGTTCGAGATCCACGGTCTGGACTATGCTCTCGAAGCTTATGACTCCCATTCCGTAGCGGAAGAAAAGTTCCTCCACGTTGTTGAGTTCGAAGACCTGGGATAGGAACTTCGCCAGAGTATCGGTCAGGATCACGTCCATGGACTCGAGTTTCAGGGCAAGTGCGGCCCTCCCGCTCGCTGCGACACCGGCCTTGTCGCTACGGAAGTAGTCCATCAGTTTGTTCCTTGCGTAACGGGTCTGGATGAACTGGAGCCATTCCTTCTTCGGTTTGGCCGACTCAGCCGTAATGATCTCTATGGTGTCGCCTGTTTTCAGCACGTAAGAAAGCGGTACCAGCTTCAGGTTGGCCTTGGCCGCGATCGCCCTGTTTCCGATATGGGTGTGGATCATATAGGCGAAGTCAATGGCCGTGGCGCCCTTCTGGATGGATTTTTGCTCTCCCTTAGGGGTGAAGACGACTATATCGGATGAAGTGAGGTCCTTGTGGATTATGTCGAGGAGTTCGAGGGCGTTGACGTCCGGGCTCACCAGGATGTCCTTCACCTTGTCCAGCCACTTGTCCATCTCCGAGGAGTACTCGGAAGTGTATCCGTCCTTCTTGTACGCCCAATGGGCGGCGATACCCTTCTCTGCGATATCGTCCATCCTCTTGGAGCGGATCTGCACCTCGACCCACATACCGCGGTCGCTCATGAGGGTGCAGTGAAGAGCCTCGTAGCCGTTGCTCTTGGGGTGCTTCACCCAGTCCCTCATCCTGTCGGGCTTGTAACGGTAGATTCCCGTGATGATGGAGAAGATGTGGTAGCACTGGTCCCTTTCGGTGTCATGGGTCCCGGGAGCCGGATTGAAGATGATACGTACAGCGTAGAGGTCATAAACCTGCTCGAACGAGACGTTCTTGGTGTTCATCTTGTTCCAGATGGAGTAGGGGGTCTTTACCCTCTTTCTCACCTCGAAGTCGAACCCCGCCTTGTCCAGGGCCTCCTCAATGGGACGGATGAACTTGTCTATCTCCCTTCCCTTGTCGGTCATGTCCCGGTTGACCTTGGCCGTTATGGTATTGTAGGCCTCGGGCTCCTTGAACCTCAGCCAGATGTTCTCCATCTCGCTCTTTATGCTGTAAAGACCGAGCCTGTGGGCGAGGGGAATGAAGACGAACCTGGTTTCAGAAAGTATCTTGTCCCTTTTGTACTCGGGCATGTACTCGATAGTACGGCAGTTGTGGAGACGGTCAGCGAGCTTTATGAGAACCACCCTCACGTCATCATTGAGGGTGAGGAGGATCCTCTTGAAGTTCTCGGCCTGCATGCTCTGGAGGTTTCTGAACTCCCCGTCATGGTCGGTACGGTCCTGGTCGTCGAGAACGGTCTTTATCTTGGTGAGGCCATCAACGAGGGTTGCGACCTTGTCGCCGAACAGCTGACGGATGTCGTCCACCGTATAGTCGGTGTCCTCGACAACGTCATGCAGGAGAGCGGCCGTAATGGACTTGTAACCGAGGCCTATCTCATTCACGACAATCTTTCCCACTGCGATCGGGTGGAGGATATAAGGCTCGCCCGAACGCCTCCTGACGTTCTTGTGCGCCTCATTGGCGAACTCGAACGCCTTCTGCACGACATCCAGTTCCTCCGCGGAAGCGCAGCGCTTCCTGGAAGACTCCTTGAGGTCGGCGTATTCCCTGGCTATTACTTCGTAATCCTTTGACGTGAACTGAGAATAACTCATCCCTGCAATCTCCTTCTGCTATTGTTGTTGTACGGTTGAACCAACGCCTGACAGAGGGCTTCCTCCGCTGGCGAGTGAAGATTCACCGTCCTTCACCACGTCCTTCTCCTCTCCGGCGGGAGCTATTATCGTCTCCTCTATGGTCTGGAAGGACTTGGTTATCTGCACACCTATCACTATTATGAGCCACCCGAACCTCAACCACAGGAGGAAGAGAGGGATGGCGGCAATCGCACCATAAACGGAGTTCACCCTGAACACCAACACCTGGGTCTCGAGGTAGAGGTACTGAAGAAGGGTGAAAGCCACGCCCGCTATCATCGCCGCCCTCAAGGCATGCCTGTACTCCACTCTTGTCGTCGGTATGAACTTGTACATCGCCGATATTATCATGACGGTCGACGCTCCGAAGATCACCCATCCAAGCAGTGAACGTATCCCCTCCGAGAAGGCTTCCTTCTGGGGGAGGAAGATGTCCAGCACGTTGGAATACACGACCGAACCGGCGAAAAAGGCCATTATGATGAACGGCGCGAGAACCATTATGGCGATGTCTATACTGTAGCTCTTGAGGACCTTACGGTCTTTCTTGGGCTGAGGAACGCCCCATATGACGTTGAACACCTTCTCGATACGGTCCATCATCCAGATGACGAGCCAGACGAAAAGAAGGGCCGACAAAAGTCCGAACCCTCCTGAACGTGCAGTATGCAGTATGTTGTCGGCTGCGCCGATCACCATGTCGATTATCTGCTGGTTGTCGCTGAAATACTCGTACAGCATACCGGTAAGGCTGTCCGAAAGACCGAGGCCTCCTGTAACGGCGAAACATACGGCTACGAAGGGCACCAGAGCCAGTGTGCAGAAATAACAAAGTGACACTGACAGCATCCCAAGATTCTTCTCGTTCATTCCTTGGATAGCATCAAGTGTCACCATCAGGTCACGCACAAGCCTGGCTTTGGTACGTGAGAGCGCCTGGACGTTAAGGTCCCACACGTCCTCCTTGATGAAGTTGTTTACGATCTTCATCAGGGCCTTGAAGCGGAGGAATATGCGTGAAAACTTGTTCGCCATGGTCTCTCAGTTTACTTCTTGTCAATTGAAAAGTCCCGGAAAAAGCGTAGGTTCACCTTCATCCTCCGGGGAGGGTTTGTCCTCCATGGCCGGAGAGAAAAGGTCTTTCTCCTCTTCTTTCTCAATATGGGCGGGAGCGCTCATATTGGGAAGCATAGCGTAGAGTTCCTCTTCTGAGATCACCTTGACACCTAGTTCGGCGGCTTTCTTGAGTTTCTCAGGTCCGCTCTTCTCGCCGGAAACGAGGAAGGAAGTCTTCCCGCTCACTGAAGAGGAGCATTTTCCTCCGTTGGAGGTTATCGTCTTCTTGAGGTCGTCCCTCGAGACTGAGAAGTTTCCGGAAACCACGAAAGTGAGTCCGGCGAGGGCGTCGGAAGCGGCTTCCTCCTTCTTCATGGAGAAGTTGAGCCCCGAGGCTTTCAGCCTCTGGATCTCCACCTGGTGTTCAGGTTTACGGAAGAACTCGTATATGCTCTTCGCTATGACGTCACCCACGTCAGGGACGCTGAGGAGTTCCTCCTCGGAAGCGGCCATGATCGCGTCTATGTCCCCGAAATGCTCCGCCACGGCCTTGGCCGTAGTCTCACCGACGTAACGTATTCCGATGGCGAAAAGGACATGGTCGAAGGATACCGCCTTGGATGCGACTATGCTCTCAAGGAACCTCTGTGCTGAGCGGTCCTTCCAGCCTTCCAGCTGGAGAAGATCCGCTTTCCTCAAGTCATAGAGGTCTGCAGGAGTCCTCACGAGATCAAGGTCATAAAGCTGGTCAGCTGTGGCGTCACCGGCCAGGATGTTCATCGCCTTCCTTCCCATGAAGTGGACCAGACGTCCCTTTATCTGGGTAGCGCATCCGTCCTGGTTTGGACAGAAGTACTTGGCTTCGCCTTCAGGCTTCACTA
>DBWN01000151.1:9435-12081 GCA_002308935.1 Bacteroidales bacterium UBA1237
TCACGGCGCTTCAGTTCCACTGAAGTTATCTTGGGGATTATCTCTCCGCCCTTCTCCACGTACACCCAGTCTCCGATCCGGATGTCCATCATGGCCATCTGGTCAGCGTTGTTGAGGGTCGCCCTCTTCACCACGGTCCCTGAAAGATGGACGGGCTCGAGATTGGCTACGGGAGTGACTGCACCTGTCCTTCCGACCTGGTAGTCTATGGAAAGGAGCTTGGTCAGGGCTTCTTCAGCCTTGAACTTGTAGGCGACCGCCCACCTGGGGAACTTAGCCGTATATCCCAAAGAATGCTGTATCGCGGTCTCGTTTATCTTGATGACTATACCGTCTGTGGCGTAGGGGAGGGACATCCTTCCTGTGTCCCACTCGGAGATGTATTCCTCAATCTCTGAAATCGAATGGCAGATCTTCCTCTTGTCAGACACCGGAAGCCCCCATGATGCTGCGAGACTCAGAGCATGGTCATGAGTATCGGCCTGGACAGTGTCCCCGGGGATATGGTAGAGGGTACAGTAAAGGCCCCTTCGTCCCACCTCCTCGCTGTCAAGGAGCTTCAAGGATCCGCTGGCCGCGTTGCGGGGATTGGCGAAAGGCTGCTCACCTACTTCCTCCCTGTCCTCGTTGAGAGCCCTGAAAGAAGCGTAAGGCATGAGGACTTCGCCCCTTATCTCGAACTCATCCGGATAGCCCACTCCGTGGAGCTGCTTGGGAATGTTCGATATGTGAAGGGCGTTTTCGGTGACATCATCACCGATCACTCCGTCTCCTCTTGTAAGAGCGCGGAAGAGCTTTCCGTTACGATAGGTAAGGCAGATCGCCGTACCGTCGAACTTAAGTTCACAGCAGTAAGTGAATGGTACATTGATGGACTTGGATGCCCTCTGGGCGAACTCCTCGATCTCACCGATGCTGTAGGTGTTGGCCAGAGAAAGCATCGGATAGCGGTGAGGATATTGTGCGAACTCCTTCCTGGAAGCCTTCTCCGCAGCGGAGCGGACCTCTGTGGGAGCCTCCTTCACGGCCTGGTTCTCCAGGTCGCTTCCGACCCTCTGGGTGGGGGAGTCGGGAGTGAGGAACTCGGGGTATTCCTTCTCCAGGTCGCCCAGCTCCCTCATCATCATGTCGTACTCGTAGTCGCTGATGACGGGGGCGTTGTCGACATAGTACCTGCGGCTGTTCTCCCAGAGGGAGGCCTTCAGGTACTGTATTCTTGCCAGAGCGCTTTTCCTGTCCATTGTTTCCTTTTTCTGTCTCTTTGTCACGTTACATAACCGTATCGGGTACAACGTGCCCTGCCCTAAAAGGGCATATTTTGACAAAATTAAGAAAAATTCGGCGGAAAGAAGCCTTTCCGGCAACAAAAAACACCCTTTCTGAAGGTGGTGAGAGTTTTATTACGGATGTAGATGTCCTTGAAACGATTTTCATCAGATGATAAGATGATATTACCCGATTTTTGACTAAATTTGTCTGCTGTGCCGAAGATGCCTGCCTTGCAGCGGACTTGACGGCCGGAAAAGTGAAACAAATACTCACCAAATCAAATACACACATTCGTATGAAAGATGCAATCATCATTCTGTGCGGTGGCGGTCCCGCCCCTGGCATGAACACTGTCGTATGCTCTGTCGCTAAGACATTCCTCAACAACGGTTACAGGGTAATCGGTCTCCACGGAGGTTACTCAGGCCTCTTCAGCACCAATCCCCGTACCGAGGACATCGACTTCTTCAAGGCTGACAGGTTCTTCAACAGAGGTGGTTCATACCTCGAGATGAGCCGCTTCAAACCCACCAATGAGGATTTCGAGAAGAATTTCAATCTCGCCCTCTTCCAGGAGAACAACATCAAGCTCCTCGTCACTGTAGGAGGAGACGACACCGCTTCAACCGCCAACAGGATCGCGAAGTTCCTCGCAGCGAAGCAGTATCCCATCAGCAACATCCACGTCCCCAAGACAATCGACAACGACCTTCCTCTCCCCAACAATGCTCCGACTTTCGGATTCAACTCAGCAAAGGATGAAGGCGCTCACCTCGCAAGGACCGTGTATGAGGATGCACGCACATCAGGCAACTGGCTCCTCATCAGCGCAATGGGCCGTTCAGCAGGTCACCTCGCCCTCGGTATCGGTGAGGCTACACACTGCCCTATGACCATCATCCCTGAGATGTTCAACAAGACTGAGATCTCCATCGACAAGATCATCAAGCTCACTGTCTCCGCTATCGTGAAGCGCAAACTCATGGGCATCAAGTACGGTACTGTCGTAGTTGCTGAAGGCGTATTCCATGACCTCGATCCCGAGGACATCAAGGCTACCGGCGTGCATATGACATACGATGAGCACGGACATCCCGAGCTCGGCAAGATCTCCAAAGCAGTCCTCTTCAACGACATCCTCGAGAAGGAGTTCAAGAAGATCGGCCTCAAAGTCAAGACCCGTCCCGTAGAGATCGGTTACGACGTACGTTGCCAGGATCCTATCGCTTACGACCTCACTTACTGCAGCGAGCTTGCAATGGGTGTATATGAACTCTTCTCAAAGGGCGAGACCGGTTGCATGGTTTATGTTGACGTCAACGGTGATCCTCATCCCCTGTACCTCAAAGACCTCCAGAACGAGGAAGGCAAGATTCC
>DBWN01000090.1:0-2275 GCA_002308935.1 Bacteroidales bacterium UBA1237
TTGGCGATGAGATCGAGGAGTTCCTCCTGGGAAATCGTCGCAGGACGGAGTATCGTGGTATTCTTTATGCCCACCACTTCGGAAGCCTTGGCTTTACCTTTGACGTATGACTGGCTGGCGGGATCTTCACCTACAAGTATCACCACAAGATGAGGGACTCTTCCGTATTTCTGAGGGAAAGTCGCCACCTGTTCGGCCATTGCCGCCTTCAATTTCGCGGAAAGGTCCTTGCCGCTTACTACTGTTGCCATTCGTATTTATATATAATATGGTTATTCCGACTAAAGGACTCTCCAGCCGATGTCACGGCGGAAGAAGAGGTTGTCGCACTTGATCTTCTCGACTGCAGCAAGAGCTTTGTCATGAGCCCTCTGCAAAGAGACTCCACGGGAGAGTACCATCATGACCCTTCCGCCCGATGTTTTGAGAACACCGTCCTCTTCTTTCGTTCCCATATGATACACGGTGACATCTTCATCAGAGAGAGCATCCTCGAGTCCTTCTATGACAGCCCCTTTGGCATAGGATCCCGGATAGCCCTTGGATGCCATCACAAAACCCATCACTGGAGCGGGGTCCCACTCAATCGGCCCGACAGGTTCTCCGTCGGCTATCGCGCTGAATATCGTATAGATGTCACTCTTGAGTCTAGGGAGTACAACCTCCGTCTCCGGGTCTCCGAACCGGCAGTTGAACTCAATGACCTTGACTCCTGAAGGGGTCTTCATCAAGCCACCGTAAAGGACTCCCTTGAATGGGCAACCCTCTGCGACCATTCCGGCAGCAACCGGCTTAAGGATGTTCTCGAGTGCGAACTGCACGTCCTCATGAGGGATGATAGGAACGGGTGAATATGCTCCCATGCCGCCTGTATTGGGACCCTTGTCGCCCTCAAACGCACGTTTGTGGTCCTGGGCTATGACCATCGGATAGACATTCTCCCTGTCAACAAAGCACATGAAGCTGAACTCGGGACCGGTAAGGAAGTCCTCAACCACGACCTTGCCTTTTCCGAACTTGTCATCAAGAAGCATGTCTTTGAGAACTTCCTCAGCCTCACTGAGGGTCTCAGGAATCACCACGCCCTTTCCGGCAGCAAGGCCGTCATATTTGAGCACCACGGGGAATGTACCCGCTTTCACATACTCTAGAGCTTCAGAATAATCCTCGAAAGTCTTGTATGCGGCAGTGGGGACTCCATACTTGTACATGATCTTCTTTGCGAAGTCCTTGCTGGCTTCAATCTGTGCGGCAGCGGCGGAAGGTCCGAATATCCTCAGCCCTTCTTTGGCGAACTCGTCCGCGATTCCTTTGGAAAGAGGCACCTCGGGGCCGACCACTGTTAGGTCTATTCCCTCATTCTTGACAAGCTCTATGATAGCCGGGAAGTCACACTCCCCTATCTTCACACATGTCGCTTGGGCAGCCATTCCCGCATTGCCGGGAACAGCGTAAATCTTCTCCACCTGGGGAGACCTTGAAAGGGCGTCTACAATGGCGTGCTCACGGCCGCCTCCGCCTATAACGAGAACCTTTTTCATCTGTCCGGTTGCTTATTGCTTTATCAGTGTTTGAAATGCCTTTCTCCAGTGAAGAGCATAGTAATGCCTGACTCATCAGCCTTGGCGATGGAGTCCGCATCACGGATAGATCCGCCGGGCTGTACAATTGCCTTGACGCCATATTCGGCTGCAAGGGTAACACAGTCATCGAAGGGGAAGAATCCGTCGCTGGCAAGCACAAGGCCTTCATTGAGAATGTCTTTGCCTTCTTCCTTGAGTGTGGCTTTCGCCTGCTTGAGAGCGATTTCTGCTGAACCGATACGGTTCATCTGCCCTGCTCCGATTCCGTAAGTCATGCCGTCTTTCACTACCACAATGGCGTTGGACTTGACGTGCTTGACGATCCTCCAACCGAAAGAAAGATCCGCAAGTTGTGCATCAGTGGGTTTGGTCTTGGTGACGCACATGTCCGCTGTCGCGGGCTTCGTCTCTATATCCATGTTCTGGACCAGAAGGCCTCCATTTACGGTTACATACTGCTTCTGGACTTTGTCCGAAGGGGTCATGTCAACCTGGAGAAGTCTCAGGTTCTTCTTTGTCTGCAGGAGTTCCAGTGCGTCCGGAGCGAATGAAGGAGCCATCACTATCTCAAGGAAAATAGGCTTGAGGAGTTTGGCGACTTCGAGGTTCACTTCCCTGTTGAAAGCCACGATTCCACCGAAGATGGAAGTCTTGTCACCTTCGTAAGCTTTCTTCCAGGCATCCACCACGTC
>DBWN01000090.1:2345-2527 GCA_002308935.1 Bacteroidales bacterium UBA1237
TGGATATTGTTGTAGGAAAGTTCCTTTCCTCCCAACTGGACAGCGGTAGCCAAAGAATAAGGCACGGTCTCCTTGGAACGGTAGAACTTGGCCGCCTGATGGGGGTTCTCACCGTAACGCAGTGACTGTTTTTCATCGAACTCGAGGAAGAGGATCTCGGGAAGTCCGGCCTGCGCCCTCAT
>DBWN01000090.1:2644-3002 GCA_002308935.1 Bacteroidales bacterium UBA1237
ACGCTCTCCCAGTTCTTGGCGGCGCTCCTTACCATAGAAGGCCCTCCGATGTCAATATGCTCAACTGCGTCCTCCATGGTCACATCAGGCTTCGCGATAGTCTCCCTGAAGGGATAGAGGTTGACGCATACAAGGTCTATCTTCTCGATACCGTTGTCAGCGATCTGTTTCATGTGATCGGGAAGGTCACGCCTTGCAAGAAGTCCTCCATGGATCTTGGGGTGGAGNNNAGGGTCTTGACCCTTCCGTCGCAGATCTCAGGGAAACCGGTCACATCGCTCACGCTTGTGACAGGAAGTCCGGCTTCGCGGAGCATCTTCATGGTTCCGCTTGTGGAAAGGATCTCCCAACCCAGGGC
>DBWN01000147.1:0-2707 GCA_002308935.1 Bacteroidales bacterium UBA1237
ATTTCATTATGACTGATAATCATTCTGGTAAGGAACGGCGTAAAATATTCACCTTTCCTTGTATCCTTTCTGGAGTAAAATCACAGTTTTATGCGTAAGTTTGCACAAAACGGACATCAAACAACATCATCATGAAACTCTCCCATCAACTGAAGGCGGCTTTCTCATCCGTCGTCCTATCCATCTGCATGCTGGCAAGTCCCCTTTCATCCGACGCCTGCACCAACATCATTGTCGGCAAGAAAGCCTCCGCTGACGGTTCTGTGATCTGCACCTACAACTGCGACGGATTCGGATTCTCCGGATCCCTGAAATTCACTCCAGCCGGAGCGCACGAAAAAGGCGAAAAGATCGCCATTCGGGCTTTCGGTTCCGGAGGAATCAAAGGTTACGTCGACCAGGTGGACTACACCTACGGCGTTATGGGCTACATCAACGAGCATCAGCTGAGCATAGTCGAGACGACTTTCGGCGGAAGGGAGGAACTCCAGAACCGGGAAGGCATACTGGACTACGATTCAGTGATGCACCTTGCCCTGGAAAGATGCACTACCGCCCGTGAAGCGATAATCGTGATGGCCGATCTCCTTAAGGAATACGGCTACAACCAGACCGGTGAGACGATAACCGTCTGCGACAAGGACGAGGCATGGATCTTCGAAGTGATCGGCAAAGGTCCCGGAAGGAAAGGAGCCGTATGGGTAGCGGTACGTATCCCTGACGACTGCATCAGTGCCCACGCCAACATAAGCAGGATAAGGGACTTCCCTCAGGCGAAGAAGGTGGACAAGGCTACCGGATACTATATAGTTGAAGGAGAGTGCATGTACTCCCCTGACGTCATTTCCTTCGCAAGGGAGATGGGTTATTTCAAGGGAGCGGACAGCGAGTTCAGTTTCAGGGACGCATACTGCCCGATCACATTCGAGAAGGTTCGCTACGCTGACGCCAGGGTATGGAGCTTCTTCCGTCATCACTATGACACTGACGTAATGGACTCCTACCTCCCCTACATCAACGGAGAGTTCGACAAGTGCGACCATCTTCCCCTCTACATAAAGCCTGACAAGAAACTCTCCGTCAGGGACGTGATGAACGACATGAGGGACCACTATGAAGGGACACCTCTCGACATGACGGCCGACATGAGTGCGGGACCTTGGGGAATGCCTATCCGTCCGAGGCCTATGAACTTCACCGCTTCAGACGGGAACACCTACTTCATGGAGAGGCCGATAGGCACACAGCAGAGCGGTTTCACACTGGTGTCACAGCTCCGCGGATGGCTTCCCGACGCTGTCGGAGGAATCATGTACTTCAACTGCGACGATGCTTCCATGGTCGCCTATGTCCCCGTTTTCTGCGGAGCCAACGAAGTGCCCGAAGCGTTCAGGAGCGAGAACAACCCCCACAACGAGTTCAACTGGAAGGGTGCCTTCTGGATGAACAACCTAGTCTCCAACATGATCTATCCAAGATACAGCATGATGATAGGAGACCTGAAGCAAGCACAGAAGGAACTCGAGGACTACTATGAGGAAGATCTGGCCAAAGTGACCTCGGAGGTCGCAGACATGACTTCCAGGGACAGGACCGCATACCTTACTTCGAAAAGCGCAGGGTACACATCCAGAATGATGACACGCTGGGATGAACTCTTCCGCTTCATAGCAGTAAAGTACAATGACCAGATCGTCAAGAACACCAAGGACGGGCAGTTCATCGGAGGATACACGACCCCCGGATACAATGCTGTCTTCAATGACGCGATCAGTGAATACACAGGCGACAGGTACCGCGCCAAGACCGAAACCTCGGCAGGCGATGCGAACGCTCAGACTTCAGCACTATAATACAGACATATGACCACAAGAAAGAACTGTTCATTACGGCTTATTGCGGCAGCAGCGTTGCTGACCATCATTTCACACTCGTGCACAAGGGTGAACAAGTCCCCTTACGCCAATGACACGACCCTTGAGCCAAGACAGGCGGAAGCCGCCGGGAAACTCCCCAGAGTGATCGTTATGACTGACGCGGAGACTGACGACCGCTGTTCAATGGTGCATTTCCTGCTGTATAGCAACGACATGCAGGTGGACGCCATCATCCAGTCGAACTCCTGTTTCCAGAGGAGAGGATGGAGCAGCGAACCCTGGCTCGAGGAGCAGATTTCAGCATATGAAAAGGTATATCCCAACCTGAAGGCCCATGACAGTTCCTATCCCGCTCCGGAATATCTGAGAAGCGTGGTCTTCTTAGGGGACGAGGACCCCGACCATGTGGGGGACGTGAACGCAAGGCTTCTCATCCCCGGAGCGGATCCGGTCGTAGACCCTTCCACTTGGGCTGACACCCCGGGATCTGACAGGATCGTGGAAGTCCTTCTCGAAGACGACCCCAGACCCGTCTATCTCCAGGCATGGGGAGGATCGAACACTGCTGCAAGGGCTCTGTACAAACTTAAGACCCAGTATCCCGACCAGTACGAAAGGGCCGCCAAGAAAGCGATTCTCTACTGCATCTGGTACCAGGACGGGGGCGGCAGCTACATAGAGAGGAACTTCCCCGAAGTGACGATACTTCTGAACCACCACTTCAGCGGAAGCTGGGACTACGGAACCATGATGAACTCTGACAACTTCGTAAGCCAGTACCTCCAGAACGGGAAGAACCCTCTGGGAGCGCTCTACACTCAGCCATACAT
>DBWN01000147.1:2770-5199 GCA_002308935.1 Bacteroidales bacterium UBA1237
TGGGGAGGAAGGTTCTACAAGGTTGACGGGTACGAGAACGTCTACCGTGACACAGGTTTCGGAGAACTCAGGGAATGGCTCGAGACTGCGATGCACGATTTCCAGGCAAGGCTCACCTGGTGCATAACCCCCGAGCGTGAGAAAGGAAACCACGCTCCGGTGATCACCTTCCCCGAGGGCCAGGACAGGACAGTCCATTCCGGGGACACCGTCACATTGAAGATAGGAGTCGAAGAGAACGACCTTCCTGACCTGGAAGGCATCTGGAAGATGCGCAGCGGACTTTTCGAGCAGCAGGGCATGACCTACGCGATGTTCAAGGAAAGGGCAGCGGCCGATCCCTCCGTTGTAGCGAGGTTCTCGGGCGTCACCGTAAGCTGGTACCAGTACCAGAGCGGCACTTATCCTGGCAATGTCGACCTCATCTACAAGGGCGGCAACAGCGTAAGTTTCGTGGCTCCTGAAGTCGATGTACCCCACACCTTACACTTTATAGCGGAAGCCACAGACAGGGGTACTCCTCCTCTTACAAGCTACGCAAGGTTCATAATCACCGTACTTCCCCGATAAAGGACGATGGGAGAAGGCATTACTCCACTTATGGAACGCAACAACGCGTTCGCCTGGATGGTCGTCGACTATCTGGACAGGATGCCCCGTGCGATCAATTCCGAAGTCCTGAAGGAAGCCGGACTTGACGGTTCAATCCCCGAAGAAAGGCTCTATGCGGCAGTGATGTCCGCCCTGTGCGGCTCCACCCCTGACACTGACCCCTACTTCTACAGGAGCGTGGCAAGGCTGGATCCCGATGAATTCAGAAGCAATCCCTACTTAAAGACCATAAAGTTTCCGGATGCAGGATCCGGGAAATGGGAGTTCAAACATGACTCCTACGCCCCATATGAGGCTTTCATAAGGGATGACATAGAAGTCCTGCCCGACGGCACCGAAATCCCTCTTGTCGGGTACTTCCCCGAAAAGGTCACCTTCCCCAGCGTCCATGAGGGAGGAAGGGAATGGATGGCCGTCAAACCCAGCGAAATCCGTTCAATGGAGGAGCCCCTGTCAGTAATGCGCGGGAAAATAGCCGTGATCGGACTCGGACTTGGTTACTTCGCCTTCATGGCCTCACTTAAAGCTGAAGTGACCCATATTGACATAGTGGAGAAGGATCCCGATGTGATTTCACTCTTCAGAGAACTCATACTGCCGCAGTTCCCCTTCAAGGACAAGACAGTCATCCTGAAGGAGGACGCTTTCACATTCCTTGAAAAAGAAAAGGGTCACGACTGCGTCTTCGTGGACATCTGGCATGACACCGCCGATGGAACAGACCTTTACCTGAAGGCCAAAGCCTTGGAAAAGGAAGGTACGGTCTACAGGTACTGGGCGGAGAAATCCCTTCTTTCCGCCATAAGATGGAGGGAAGCGGATGCCGCTTCCGGAGCATGAAACCGTAACCTCCGGAACATAAAAAACGTTTCAAAAGACTCGCAAACGTCAGTTTTTCACAAGGATGCTTGCACTTTCAGTTTTTTTGTCTACCTTAGCGACACAACAAAAGGAAAGAATACACTGATGTTCACCAACGCTTTCATCCATCACCGCCATCACCACCATTCCATGGGGGCCGGCAGGTTATGCGCATGAGAGGAAGAAGAATTTTCAGAATTCATGATATGACTTGATGCAGGCCCACGGAATGTAAGACCTGCATCATTTTTTTATTACTGGAAAAAACGGACACAGATGGACACTACTAAAAAAAACGCGCGCGAGGAAGGAATCCTCAGGATCGCGATACAGACAAAGGGCCGCCTCAACGAAGACAGCACAGAACTTCTCATCTCCTCAGGAGTGAGCGTCGGGGACTCTTCCCGCAAGTTCCTCTCAAGGAGCGAGACATTCCCCATGGAGATCCTTTACCTCAGGGATGACGACATTCCCGGAGCCGTAAGCTCAGGCGCCGCCGACATAGGCATCGTCGGCTACAACGAGGTCCTTGAGAAAGGTTTCGGTGTGGAAGTCATCGAGAAGCTCGGTTTCGGAGGATGCCGCCTGAGCATCGCAGTCCCCAACGGAACGGAGTACGACGGACCTTCTTCCCTCGAGGGAAAGAGGATAGCGACCTCCTACCCTTCCATCCTTTCCGACTACCTTACATCCAAAGGCATCGTGGCCTCGATAGAGACCATTGCCGGCAGCGTTGAAGTCGCTCCCGCCATCGGTATGGCTGACGCCATTTTCGACATTGTCTCCTCCGGAGGAACCCTCAAGAAGAACGGTCTCAAGGAAGTCGAGAAGGTGGTCGAAAGCGAAGCTGTCCTCATCTGCGGCAAAGGCCTCTCACCCGAAAAGGAAGCCTCGCTCGCACAGCTGAGATTCCGCTTCAGGTCAGTCAAAGGCAGCAGAGGAAAGAAGTACCTTCT
>DBWN01000147.1:5257-5777 GCA_002308935.1 Bacteroidales bacterium UBA1237
CGGATGGTATTCACTCCACTCGGTAGTGGACAGCGATGTCCTCTGGGAGAAGATCGAAAAGCTCAAGGAGATAGGAGCGGAAGGCATCCTCGTCCTTGGAGTCGAGAAACTTGTACTCTAGTCTACAGAAGTCTGTCACACAATAGATAAGATAATTTCATATGAAGACTTACATAAACCCTTCATACGAACAGTTCAAAGAAATATCAACCCGCCCTTCACAGGATGATCCAAAGGCTGAGGCCATTGTCAAAGCGATCCTTGAAAGGGTTGAGAAGGACGGTGACAAAGCCCTTCGTGAACTCGCCTCGGAGATAGACGGTATCTCCCTAGGTTCCCTTGAAGTGAGCCCAGGGGAGTTCGCCCAAGCGGAAGGGAAAGTCCCCGATGAACTCAAGGAGGCACTCATGAACGCCTACGCCAATATAAAGAAGTTCCACGAGGCGGAACTTCCCAAGGAGGTCACCGTGGAGACGGCTCCAGGCGTAGTGTGCACCCAGACTTCAGTCCCGATCAACAA
>DBWN01000014.1:0-620 GCA_002308935.1 Bacteroidales bacterium UBA1237
CACATCACTGACCTCTCTTGGGGCCGCATCAACAATCCTGAGGAGATCGTCAGCCTCGATGAAAAGATCAAGGTCGTTGTCCTTGACTTCAACGAGCAGCAGAAGAGGATCGCCCTCGGACTCAAGCAGCTTACTCCTCATCCTTGGGAGAGCCTCGATCCCGATCTTAAGGTCGGTGACACCGTCAAGGGTAAAGTCGTTCTCATCGCTGACTACGGCGCATTCATCGAGATCAAACCCGGTGTTGAGGGTCTTATCCACGTTTCAGAGATGTCATGGTCACCTCGCCTCCGCATGGCTCAGGATTTCCTGAAGGTCGGTGAGGAAGTTGAGGCAAAGGTTCTCTCTCTTGACCGCGAGGCCAGGAAGATGTCCCTCGGACTCAAGCAGCTCGTTCCCAACCCTTGGGAGAACATCCGCGAAAGGTATCCTATCGGCTCCAAGCAGACCGCTACCGTACGCAATATCACCAACTTCGGTATCTTCGCTGAGATCGAGGACGGTATCGAGGGTCTCGTTCACATCAGCGACCTCTCTTGGGAGAAGATCAAGCATCCTTCAGAGATGGTTCAGCCCGGTGACAAGATCGACGTCGTCATCCTCGACTTCGATGAGGCTAA
>DBWN01000014.1:674-919 GCA_002308935.1 Bacteroidales bacterium UBA1237
GAGAGCAAGTATCCCGCTGGTACCGTTGTTGACGGAACAGTCGCTTCCCTCACTGACAAGGGCGCTAACATCACTATCGACGGCAACGTTGACGCATTCTGCTTCTCACGTGACCTCATCAAGGAAGACGGTAAGGCCGCTGTCGTAGGTGAGACTCTTCCTTTCAAGATCGTTGAACTCCGCAGGAGCACCCGCAGGGTCCTCGTTTCCCACGCCAGGACTTATGCTGAGGTCAAGGAGGCTAA
>DBWN01000014.1:988-5146 GCA_002308935.1 Bacteroidales bacterium UBA1237
TCCGAGCTTGCTGCCCTCAAGGACAGGCTTGAGAAGGGTGAGTAATCCTCTCTGAGGTGATGAACTTCACTCTGAGGATACTTGGCACGGCTTCGGCCATGCCGGTTACCGGAAAATATCAGAGCGCTCATGTACTGGATGTGCATGGGCGCTCATTCTTGATTGATTGCGGAGAAGCGGTCCAGCAGCAGATGCTGCGCTATCGCATCCCGATAATGAAAGTGGATTCGATATTCCTTTCACACATACACGGGGACCATCTGTTCGGGCTCTTCCCTCTGCTCTCAACCATGGGCATGCTCTCAAGGAGCGTTCCCCTTAACATATATGCCCCGAACAACTTCGGGCCGGTGCTGAAGTTCTTCCTTTCGTATTACGGTGCAGGCCTCAACTTCGAGATAAGGTTCACTCCGCTTACCATGAAAGAGCCGGAAGTGATCCTTTCAACCAAGTCGGTCGAAGTGCTGTCTTTCCCGCTCAATCACGGGCTGGATACTTATGGGTTCCTGTTCAGGGAAAAGGAGCCGCAGTTCAATGTAAGGAAGGACGCGATTTCCGAATATTGTCTTACCCTTAAAGAGATCGGGACCCTCAAAAGAGGAGAGGATGTGATAAGGGAGGACGGATCCATGGTGAAGGCATCAGAGGCGGCTTACAAGCCTTACAGCCCCAGAAGCTACGCATATGTCAGCGATACGGCTCCTTTTCCGGAACTCTCTTCGTGGGTGAAGGGTGTGGATCTCCTTTATCATGAGGCCACTTATGTGCAGGAGTTCGCGGACAAAGCTGCAGCAAGGCATCATTCGACAACTTTGCAGGCGGCTGCAGTCGCAAAAGAGGCTGGAGTGGGGCAATTGGTAGTAGGGCACTATTCTTCCAGGTGCAAAGACATCTCTCTCTTTGAAAAAGAGTGCAAGAGCATATTCCCTGCTTCCCATGCCGCATCAGACGGAGACCTGTTCGACCTGCCGATGAAGGACTTCCAAGGAAGGAAGTGAAGAATCTTGGCATCCTTTTTTCAGGATTAATCACTATATTGCCACTTGAGGCAAAATCGTTCGCAAATGAAAGGCATACGCTTTCTTTTCAATAGTGGGGCGGCGAGAGCCATAGCTGTGTTCTCGTTGCTTTCCGTTTTCATTGTTTCAGGCGGGAAGACCCTTTTCCCCGCCTCTCCCCAGGATGATTACATCAAGAAGTATGCGGCAATCGCTGTCAGCGAGATGTACCGTTCCGGCGTTCCGGCCAGCATCACACTTGCCCAGGGGATTCTGGAATCGAATTCCGGCATGTCGACTCTGGCCACCAAGGGAAACAATCACTTCGGAATCAAATGCCATGACTGGAAAGGAAAGAGCATGAAGCATGACGATGACGCGAAAGGGGAGTGCTTCAGAGTGTATGATGATCCTTTCGCATCCTTCAAGGACCATTCTGACTTCCTGCGTTATTGGGACCGGTACAAGTTCCTTTTCGAGAACAGGACCACTGATTACAAGGCCTGGGCGAACGGTCTCAAGAAAGCCGGATATGCCACCGATCCGGCTTATCCCTCGAAACTCATCAAGATAATTGAGGACTACGATCTCCAGAAGTTCGACAGGATGAGCATCAAGGATGCCGCATCTTATAGCGGAATATCCCTTTCCGAGTCCGGATCGATTTCACAAGGCTCATCATCCAAGACCTCAAAAGCTGAGAAAAAGGCTGAGAAGAGAAGGAGAAAAGCCGCGAAGAAGCATGTACAGGAAGAGACTCCTGACATCTTCGATGAAGTAGCGGTGGAAGAGGAATACATAGATCCCACCCTTGAGGAACTCCCCCCTTCACCTCTTTCCATGGAAGAGCCAAGGAAGGTTGAAAAGTCAGGAGAGACTTTCAAGTTCTCCCTCTCACGGCCCGCCTATACAAGGAACGGCGTTCCTTTCATATATTCTATAGAAGGGGACACTTATTCCTCTATAGCTTCCGCATATGATCTTTTCCCCAAGGAGATACTTCGTTACAACGACCTTTCTTATCAGCATGAACTTCTTCCCGGTACCGTAGTTTACCTTCAGCCGAAGAAGTCTTCGACCCAGAAGGGCTTGGACAAGTACATTGTTGAGGAAGACGGAGAGAATCTGCGCGACATCGCCCAGAGGTTCGCTGTCAAGAGAGAGTCTCTTGTGAAGATGAACTCCTACCTTTCGGTGAATCCCGTGCTCAGGGAAGGAGATACCGTTCTTCTGAGGGAAGACGGTGTCATAACAAAAGCGCTCAAACGCAAGAAAAACAGATGACAGACCCACAGATAGAGAAGACACTCGATATGGCGAAACAGGAAGGAAAGAAATCCTCTGGTAAAGGAAAGGTACTGGGAACAATTGCAGCTGTGGTTGTCCTTTTGGGCATCGCATGCGCTATCTTTCTCTATCAGGCATATTATGATAGGAGGGCAGCGAACTTCTCCAAGAGCGCTGAGCTCTATGTGTATCCGGACACTACCCCTGAAGCTCTTATTGATGATATTACAAGCAAAAGCGGAGTGAAGAATCTTAAGTCCCTGAAAAGGGCATTCTCTTCACAGCTTAAGCATCAGGACATTGAACCGGGGCATTATACCGTGTCGCCGTCGAATTCGAGCATGTATGTCGCCAGGATGGTGACAAACGGATGGCAGTCTCCCGTGAATCTGGTTTTCTCCGGATCCATGCGCCACGATACTGTGATAGCCAAGAAGATATCTTCCCAGATGATGCTGGATTCCTTGGATGCGGTGGTCGCTCTGCGCAACCCTGAACTTCTCGGGAAGTACGGTTTCACTCCGGATGATGTCTTCTCTCTCATCATACCGGATACTTATCAGGTGTATTGGACCGAGTCCATGGATGAGATACTTTCTCGGCTCAAGAAAGCATATGACGCTTTCTGGACCGATGATAATCTGGCTAAAGCCAAAAAGCAGGGCCTTACTCAGAAGCAGGTTTCTGTGCTTGCATCCATTGTCACAGGGGAGACCAACGTCGCCTCTGAGATGCCTTCAATAGCGGGAGTGTATCTGAACCGTCTCAAAATAGGAATGAGGCTTCAGGCAGATCCTACGGTCGCTTATCTTCTGGGCTTCGAGGTGAGCAGAATCCTGAACCGTCATCTGGAAATCGATTCCCCTTATAATACATACATGTATGCAGGTCTTCCTCCGGGACCCATAATGGTTCCTCAGAAAGCGGCTCTTGAAGCGGTACTCAATCCCGACGCTCACGGATACTTGTACTTCTGCGCAAGTCCTGATTTCAATGGTACTCACAGGTTCGCCGCTACATACCCCGAGCACCTCAGGAACGCCAGGGAGTTCCAGGCGGCTCTTAATGCCAGAAGATAATTCGTTTGGACTTTGTCCTTGAAAAGTAATGCCGGAAGGTGATGAACCCTCCGGCATGTTCGTAGTATAGACGGTTGATCCTATTGTCTTGTCACCTTGTGAGTGCTCCTCAGATTACGGATCTGTGAAGTCACCTTGTCCAGTTCCATGTTTGAAGGGACGGACACTTTCATCGTGATGTCATAAGTGCCCGTGCGGTTGTTTTCAGTTACATTGAATGACCTCAGACTGGCCTTGAATGTCCCGATGATGTCCATTATCTGGTTAACCACATGGGGCTCCATGTCGGTTATCACCCTGATTGTTGACTGGAATGATCCGGATGAAGGAGTTTCCGCCCATTTTACTTTCTGTATCCTGTAAGGGTACATTTCAATTAGACGGGAAGCATTGGGGCAGGAAATGCGGTGTATCTTGATACCCGCGTCCCTTGTCACGAACCCGAACACATCGTCCCCGAAAACCGGGTTGCAGCATTTGGCCATCTTGTAGTCCAGGCCTTTGAGGTTCTTGGCGTTTATGACGAGGATGTCATCCCCGCCGTCATTCTGCTTGGCCTCCCATTTCGGACGCTCGGACTCCTTCTCCGCACTTGCCGCCTTGGCTGCCTCTATGGCCTCAGCTTCCCTTTGGTCATGCTCAAGGATGAATGCCTTGATGACGTTGACGTCCAGAGAACCGTTCCCGAGGGCGCAGTAGAGCTCTTTTATTGAAGGGTAGTGGTTCTTCTTCGCGAATTCTCCCCTCAAATCGTCCGGGAACTCGAGTTTCCAGTTCTTCAGCCTGCGCATCAG
>DBWN01000208.1:0-7168 GCA_002308935.1 Bacteroidales bacterium UBA1237
GTAGAAGTAAGAAAAGCCTTCAGCAGCGAGGCTAGATTCATTGCCAGAAATGTCATGGCCGCAATGGGATCCGATGTTTTCAATGTCCCGTTTTCTGAAGAGGCTTTCACCATTCTGGAATCTCTTACCGGAATTTGCGGAAGGACAGATACTCTCTACAGTTACAAAAACACCCTTGTCGCGACAGTATCCGATATCCCCGTCGGCACCCTGACGGCTTATAATGGTGCTGATTATGTCAACATGAGGGATCTTACATTCTCAATAGTGAAGGAAGAGACCGGATTCACCCTCCCTCCGATGGATGACGAGACCGGTCCCGGGGAGTACTATCTGGATTCCTTGGCTGTTATCCCTTCGATGAGAGGGCACCATGTGGCAAAGACCCTTATCCGGCAGTCTCTTGAAATCGCCGACGGCCTTGGCTTCACAAAGGTGAGCCTGATAGTGAAAAAGGGAGATGACAAGACCAAAGCCCTCTATGAAGAATGCGGTTTCGAGGAGGACGGAATACGCAATTGCTTCGGACACGAATATGTCCGCATGGTGAACATCATCGGGTAGTCCCTTTTCTCACCATCTCCTGAAGAAGAAATACATCGCAGCCCACTGTGCGGGTACGCCTTTGGCGTATCCGATGATCCGGAATGACTGGTCCTGGATGGTCCCGTCATCCTTTATATGTCCGATCACTTTATAAGAAGAGTCCTGTACGGTTCCGTCACTTTTTATGAATCCGATCGTCCTGTAAGAAGCGTCTTGGACCATGCCGTTGTCTTTTATGTGACCGACGATCCTGTAGGAAGCGTCTTGGACGGTCCCGTCCTTTTTCAAGTGGGCGACAATCCTGTACGATGCGTCCTGGACAGTGCCGTCATCCTTTATGAAGCCGACGATCCTATAGGAGGCGTCCGTTATCCTTTGGGCGGAAGAGGGGACAGCGGAAGCAAATGCAATGATGAGAGTGACAGCTGTCGTCAGCAGCACTTTCAGATTCGGATGCAGTATCGCTTTTCTCATGTCAATGTCATTTTACGAGTTCACGAAGATCGTCCATCGTAAGCGCATGGCTTACGTTAGTTCCTTCAAGTATGGCGTCCGCCATATCTTTCTTGAATTTGTGGAGACGGGTGATCTTCTCTTCTATCGTATGTTGTGTTATCAGGTGATAGACTGTCACTTTCTGCTTCTGGCCTATCCTGTATGCCCTGTCTGTGGCCTGCTGCTCTACAGCGGGATTCCACCAGGGATCCATATGGATGACGTAATTCGCACCTGTAAGGTTGAGGCCAAGGCCTCCGGCTTTGAGGCTGATGAGGAAAAGCTTCTTTTTCCCGCTCTGGAAGTCCTGAACCATTTCCTCCCTTTTCTTGATAGTGGTGGATCCTTCAAGGTAGAAGTAATCGATACCGGCCTTGTCAAGTTCCGCCCGGCAGAGGTTCAGGAAGGAAGTGAACTGGCTGAAGACCAGAAGGCTGTTGCCTCCGGAAAGGATTTCCGGAATCATCTCCATCAGAGTGTCGATCTTCGATTGTGCGCCGTTCCAATCCTTTTTCAGCAGGCTGGCTGAACATGCGGCTTCCCTCAGCATGGTTATCTGCGCAAGTGCATTGACATTGACCTTGTCAGTTGAAGCGAGGCTTTCTTCGGCTTTCTTCCTCAGTGCTTCATAGAAGAAGGTTTCTTCGGGGGAGAATTCCACCGTTCTCACTATGTCGGTCTTGTCGGGGAGTTCGTCCACGACCTCCGCCTTGGTCCTTCGGAGAATGAATGGCTGGATGATGCGTTTGAGTTGCCCGCTCCTTTCCTTGTCACCGGCCTCGATCGGGTAGATGAACTTGCTGTGGAACTGCTCGAAGCTGCCCAGAAGTCCCGGATTGAGGAACTGGAACAGATTCCAGAGCTCTCCCAGATAGTTCTGGACAGGGGTTCCTGTGAGTATCAGCCTTGAGGAGCAGGAAATCTTCATCGCAGCTGCGCTCATCTTCGTATCCCTGTTCTTTATCGTGTGCGCTTCATCCAGACAAGCGACGTTCCAACTCTTGGCACTGATCGCATCAGACTCCGTGACCATGAGTCCATAGGTACAAAGTATGATATCTGAAGGACCGCTCTCCTGGATGGCCTTTTTCCTGTCGGCAGCCGTATTGAGGACAGTGACGTTCAGTGTAGGTGCGAACTTGGATATCTCGTTTTTCCAGTTCAGGATGACCGAAGCGGGGGAAACGACGATGGAAGGTCCCATGTCCTTTTTCATCAGCATGAATGCAATGGCCTGGACCGTCTTTCCGAGTCCCATATCATCTGCCAGACAGGCTCCGCCACCCCATGAATCAAGCCTTGAAATCCATTCGAACCCTTCTATCTGGTAGTCTCTCAGGGTCGCGTTCAGCTCTTTAGGGACATTGAAGCTGAGGGCGGATGATGCTTCGATTTTCTTCACGAGGTCAGTGAAAGCGCTGTCCACCTTGATGTCAAGACTGGAAGAGCGTAGGATTTCAGCGACCTGGCCGACCTTGAATACGGAAATGCTTGATTTGCCGCGTGAAGACACTGTGAGGGACTCAAGCCTTTGAAGTTGTTTCCTCAGCGAATCGGAAATCTTGAGGTACTCGCTTTCTGACAGGCGGATGAAGTTCGTTCCGACCATGCTGCCGCCCAAAAGTGCCATGATTGTCGCGACGGGGATGCTTTCCCCGTTTACGTTCACATCTCCCTCCACATCAAACCAGGATTCCCTGGAGTGAAGTGACATCTTGAATGAGGAGGTCCCGAGAGCCCCTTTTATTTTCAGCTGTTTCCCTTCCGGCCACTCAAGAGCGAAGCGTTCGTCTTTCCCGAAATTGTCCAGAATGGACAGCACCTCATTCGGGAACAGTTCCATTTCCCCTTCTGTCGTAGGCGAAATGCCGATATCATCGAAACAGAAGTCACACAGGTCGCTGTATGCCTCAGCTTCGGCTTTAGTCTTGCGTGTCACCTGATATCGCACCCCGTCCGCCTGGTCGAAGATGACCTTCTGTCCTTCACCTGGAATCGAAGTGAAAGCTCCTCCTTCAAGAGGGTGTACGAAAACATTGACCGAGAAGTGATCGTTTTCGGGCTTTATCCTGATTATCACAGTGGGATCGCCCTCTTTCTTTTCCAGCGAAGAACCGCCTTCAATCAAGTCGGAATGTATTTCGACGACTCCGCCCAAGGTGGGGAGGATTTCCTTAAGTGAAGCTTCCGCCTCAAGGGGGAACCTCTTTATTCCGAGAAGATACACAAGCAGAGCGCTCTGCTCTTTGGAAACGGTTATGACCTTGTATTTCCTTTTGTCCTTTGAGGATGAATAGAAAGTCTTGTAACCGAGCTCGAGATAGGATTTCTGGACATTGCTGTCAAGCAGAAGACCGTTTTTGTCTTTCGTTATGGAAAGGAAGAGTTTGTCTTCCTGGATGTCAACCGGAAGCATGCTGTCTTCAAGGAACACCCTGTCGCATCCGATGAGATAGGAAATCATGCTGGAAAGATCCATCTGACGGAATGAGTAGGCGGTATTCTTGGCGGCTATCATCACGCTCTTGTCAAAGTCATCTGCGCATTCGACTTTTCCGGATACGAAGGCCTCAAAAGAAACCTTCTTGCCTTTTCCCCAATTACCGTTTTTGAGACGGGTCTGCTCTCTGACTTCTATCCTGTCATGGTCAATCAGATAAGCCAACCTTGAAGAGCGGTTGTCGCTTCCTGCTTCTTTACCGGAGTCTTTTGACGCTTTAGCGATGAAAGTCTTCAGGTTTTCAAGTTGGAGTTCCCAAGTGCTCTTTCCCTTCATGTCCATGAAGAGAGGCCTGCCACCGAAGATTTCCGAAAAGTCTTTGCCGTTCTCGGAATCCCAACAGGATAACTCATGACGGAGGATTGCGATAAGGGGCTTGCCCCCGACCATGGAAAGACTTGTCTGCGGGGATCCGGTTTTCATATAGTAGCTGAAAAGTGCTTCGAATTGGTATCCGGACCTCTCGAAAGGCCTCATCCTGTCATGGAAATACTTAAGACTTTCCGCACCTCTATCCTTTTCTATGGTATCGATGTATTCAGCTGCGAAGATGGCCGGGTAAAAGTAACATTGTGCGTTGTCAGTGTTTTTTCGCAGGAAAGTTTCGATTTTCGCCTTGCTTGCGGGATCGGAGGACAACTTGTACGCCATGATCATCAGGAAGCAGAAAGTCGGCTCATATATGACGTTCTTCAGTTCCTGCCTTTTATTCATGATCTTCATCGCAGCCGCAAAACGACTGACCGCCTCATTCGTCTTCCGTGCGTAAAGGGATTTCACAGCATCAACCAGGATGGCATAGCATCCGTCAGGGTCTTTGGCTGAGAAAGGTACGCCCTCATAGATGAATTTATGGGCATGGATCATGTCAAGGACGGGATCGATGGTTTTCTTCTGGATGTTGTTCGCAAGCACCCATTCAAGGAACATCCCTTCTACCGATTGAAGTGTTGTGCCTTCTCCGTATTTGTTTGAATTGTATAGCCTTACGATAATGTTGGCGGTCAAATCCATGATGTACTCCTCGGGGACGGCTTTGTAAAGGTCAGCAGCGTCTTTCTTCTCGACATTGTCCATTACTATAAATGACAATTCGCTGGGGTATTTCCTGAAGAGGTCTTTCAGACCGAAAGTGTCATTTTTTGAAAGCAGTTCCGCACATTTCCAAAGCGTGGTGTGATTAAGGTCCAATCCCCATTGATATCTTATTCCTCCGATGTCTGTACGTACTCCTATGCTCTCGAACCGGAACAGGTTCATAGCCAGTTCCAGTCTGCTTAGACCATCCAACGAATACTTTTCCGAATAATAATGGGGAGATCTGTTCTTGATGAAACCGTTATTCAACAAGTTCTTGACCGACAGGTTGATTTCAGTGATTCTGATATTCCTGCAGTCTCTTCCGATGTCTTGAAGAGAATACTTGGAAGCATTATCTGCAAAAGCCAGATAATAGAGTATGTATTTTTCGCAAAGTGTGAGATCCTGAACCGCTGCCCTGATGTTTTCGTATGTTGACCGATGCTTCACCTTTTATTACTTTTTTTGATTGTGTGACTCTGCTTTTGCAAATATACAAAAAGAGTATCTCTCAATACTTATACTCCTATGACGGGAAAAATCTTTCCCACATTTGCCGGAAATCCACACCAGTCCCTTCTTTCATGGCGGAAAGTTTCTTTCCGATGGCAAGATTGTACAAAGCTTTCGCCAAATGTGAATCTGATGTGTATGCTCCTCCTTTTTCTTGAAGTAGAAGATATTTCCAATGTGAAGGGTTCTCTGAGAGGTTCTTTTCCGCATCGAATATGTGGTATTTGAAGAACTGGATCATCCTTTCGTTTTCATCTGGGGAATCCACCTCGTACGGATTCCCGCTTTCTCCGTGATATAGCTTGCATAGGGATTGTATGCATTCTTCCAACCCGTTGGGATGGAAAGATAATCTGGTGTATCGCATTTCAAAGGTGATTTGGGGCAAATATATGATCGGCTTGTGCTATAAAACAGGTACAAGGTGAATTATTTTGATAAAAAGTGTTACGTTGTTCAGCCGTTGAGCAGTAATTTGCTATTGCGTACCTTTCGTGTTATCTTTACCGATGTAAATATCCAGACCATGAAGAAGTTATTTTTACCGCTTTTGCTTTTGCTGATCCCGTTGGTGTGCTTTTCAAAGGTCGTCCCGAATAACCTGATAGGCGACAATATGGTTCTGCAGAGAAATACCGAGGTGCGTCTTTGGGGTACGGCCGCCCCGGGCAGACAGGTGAGGGTCACTCCCTCATGGACGAGTGCTGTTTTCTCCGCAACGGCCGACAGGAACGGAAGATTCCTTGTGAAAGTGACCACTCCCGATGCGAGCATGACTCCGTATTCAATCACCTTCAATGACGGTGAAGGTGCTGTCAGAGTTGACAATGTGCTTATCGGAGAAGTCTGGATAGCCGGTGGGCAGAGCAATATGGAAATGCCGGTCAGGGGATTCGACAACTGTCCTGTGGAGGATTACGCCGAAGTGGTGGCTGATGCCGGATGGGACGGAGCGATAAGGTATGCCAAGATTCCTTCAATCATGAGCATGGAACCAGTTGAGAACGCCGAGACAAGATGGATTGTCACCTCACCGGAGACAGTCATGTGGCAGAGCGCGACCGCTTATTTCTTCGCAAGGATGCTTTCCCGCACTCTCGGAATCCCTGTCGGCATCATCGAAGCCAACAAAGGAGGTTCCAGGGTGGAAAGCTGGTTGACGAAGGAAAACCTGGAGAAATACACCACGATGAAGCTGGACGAGAAATCAATCATGGTAGATTGGACCGAGGAATGGAGCCGTCCTTTGGTCTGGGGCAATGGAACATTCAATCCCGTCCTCAATTATACTGTAGCCGGAATCATCTTCTATCAGGGATGCTCGAATGTCGGAGCTCCCGGGGATGAATATTCCCGTCTTCTGGAGATCCTTGTGCGCCAATGGAGGGAACAGATCGGCCTTGGGGACATCCCGTTTTATTATGTTGAGATCGCTCCATACGCATACAATACAGTCGACGGAACTGGAGGAGCGTACCTCAGGGAACAGCAGTTCAAAGCTGCTGCGCTCATCCCTGACAGCGGTATGGTCTGCACCAATGATTGTGTTTATCCTTATGAAACCGGACAGATCCATCCTGCACAGAAACGAAAGGTAGGGGAGAGGTTGGCTGCGATGGCACTGAACAGACATTACGGGAAGAAGTATTTCGAGGCGGATTATCCGACGTTCAAAGAGATGAAAATCGAGTCAGGTCAGATTTCCATCACATTCGACCATATGACGGGTGGAGTCAACCGCCTTTCCGGAATTGAAGGATTCGAGGTGGCTGGCGAAGACAGGGTCTTCCATAAAGCCTCCGCTTCATACAAGCCCTACACTAACAATCAGGTGATAGTCACTTGTCCCGAAGTTGAGAAGCCGGTCGCTGTCAGGTACTGTTTCAGGGATTTCCTTATGGGGAACCTCAAGAACGCCGTTGGCCTTCCGGTGATCCCGTTCAGGACTGACGACTGGTAGGTTCACTCTTTCTCTTCCATGAAGAGCTGACCTTTGACATACTCCAGTCCCTTTGTCGCGAAATTGTATCCTTC
>DBWN01000208.1:7244-9230 GCA_002308935.1 Bacteroidales bacterium UBA1237
GTGAGGGCTGATATGTATGAGGGGTTGTAGGAATACGCTTTCACATAATCGGGTATGGCTTTGCTGAATTCCATTCTCTTATAGTACGCAAGTGCCCTCCCGCTGTATATTTTGTACATCATGGTAGTGTCCGGTTCCATCATCTCGAGGGCTTTGTCGAAGTATCTCGGGGCATACATCATCGATGGTCCCGATCCCCTTACTCTTGCCATTCCCATATTGTAAGCGAGATTGACATCCGAGGAGTCCAGCTGCCAGGCTTTCCCGAAGAACTCTTCGGCATATCCGGTCTGCCCGAGGGCAAGATTCGTAAGACCCATATTGTAACATGTGGAGTAGGACTCGTCCAGACCTTCGTGTACCTGCTTGTAGAAAGTGTCATAGGCGTTCTTGTAATCACCCTTCAGGTATTGGGCGAGACCGAGGATCGGATTGACGCTCCAGTCTTCCATGTCTTCCAGATACGTTTCCGTAATGCCTATCACGTTGTCGTAATCCTTCTGCTGCAGGTAGATGTTGCACATGCTTGTTATTGTGCCTCTGCTGTATGGATTGATTTCTAACACTTTCCCGTAATATACAAGCGCTGAATCCCTCCGGTTCAGTTGGTTGAAGCTGCCTGCCATCAGAGTAAGGATAGTAGGGATGGTGTCTGTCCGGCATATCTGCCTTCCGGTGTTTATGCAGCCGGAATAGTCTCCGCTCTTGTATTCCATGGCCGCCTTCTGCACTTTGTAATAAAGGTTGTCAGGCCTGAAGGCTGACAACTGCCTGTACAGGAGCATCGCTTCTTCGTTTCTTCCCGCTTGGGCATGGCAGTCCGCCAATTCCGACATCACCTCAAGATCGTCCGCCTCCAGTATACCCGCCAAAGTCTCAGCGGCCGTATTGTACTTGAAAAGCTTTTTGAGGCATTTCGCTTTCTGTAGACTGAGGTTCCTTACTGCAGTAACCGACAAGGTCGTATCAGAAAGGAAGGAGTCTATGATTGCGACAGCCTTCTTGTAGTCTGATGCCTGGATAGCGGAATCTATCGAGGATAGATCCTGACCATAGCATAAGCATAAGACTGACAGCAAGGGAGCGATGAGGCAGAGAGTCTTTTTCATGATGCGGAGAGTTTCTTCCGCAATAATAAAGACAATCGGGGGAATATCCTATATTTTTAACGAAAAATTTTAGTTGAATTTTGCATCTGCATTAAGACGGGCATACAAAAAGCCCGGACAGTGAAGCCCGGGCGCCTGTAGGGATGTCCTGAAGGGGAGTGGTTTATTCCTCCACAGCCCTGAAGGATGAAAGGTTCTCCGCAACGAAGTTCCTTACATAAGAGCTCTTTCCGATGACGTTCTCCTCCGCCATGCGGACGTAGACGTTCGCGCTCTTTGCGAAGAGTTCGGGAGCCTTGGTCGCGTCAGCGAGGATGAGGATGGACATCATGATCTCGGCGATCATGTCATAGAGCCTCCTTGCGAGGAAGTCCTGAAGTTCCTGGTCAGCGGCGTCCTTGACTTTTGTGACAGCCTCATCATAGAGGGCTATCATTGCCTGGACTTTCTCCTTGAGCGGCAGGAATTCTTCTGAGATGTTCTCCTCAGCGAGCATGTCGTTCACAATGCCGAGGTAAGTGCCGTTCATGACATAACGGATAGCAGCGACGACTTGGAGCTGGGTGGTTCCCTCGTAGATGGAGAAGATACGGGCGTCACGATAGAGGCGCTGGCACTTGTACTCCATGATGAAACCTGAACCTCCGTGTACGGAAATCGCATCGTATGCGTTCTGGTTGGCGTACTCTGAGTTCATACCCTTGCAAAGCGGGGTAAGAGCGTCGGCAAGACGGCTGTACTTCTTGAGTTCAGCTCTTTCCTCAGCCTCGAGTTTGCGGTCCCTCTGGATGTCTTCAAGTCCCTTGTAGATGTCCACATAACGTGAAGTCATGTAGAGGAGTGAACGTCCTGCATCAAGTTTTGCCTTCATGCGGCT
>DBWN01000194.1:0-334 GCA_002308935.1 Bacteroidales bacterium UBA1237
GTATTACTTGTATCCGGAAGAGCGCGATGGCGAAGATCCTCCTCATTATTGGTGGGAAAGGGATTAGGAATTCTGTCTGTGTGCTTCCTGTTAAGATATCCTATATTGTGGCGGGGTTATAAACCTCGCTACTTTCATAAACAACCCCAAGCAAGAGTCTGTTTTGACTCCCTGAATGCTGATTGAATTATTTTTGATACAATTTGCACTTTTCGATTATAAATATATCTATCGAATAGCCTATCTTGCGAAAAATAGGCAGTTGTATGAAGAAGTATCTCTCCTTGGCGGGTTTGTTGCTCGCAATCGCATCCTGCACTTCCGAAATAGAAGA
>DBWN01000194.1:419-2758 GCA_002308935.1 Bacteroidales bacterium UBA1237
ATCGAAATCATCCACCACGGAGTCAGGACTGTCCAAGGCGGAGCCGTCAGGCTCAGCACGACCCCCGAACAATGGGACCTGGTGCCGAAGATGACTTCCCGAAACGTCGACAAGGAAAAAGGGACAATTGAAGTAGGACTCCGTTATGACGATTATGACTTCGACTCCAGGGTCATAGTGGAAGCCAAGGGAGATGCTGTGGAGATTTCAGTATATCTTGACAAGCCTGTTCCCGATGTCCTCGCCGGAGAAGCTGGATTCAATCTCGAATTCCTGCCTTCACAATATTGGAACAAGGCATATCTCATGGACGGGCGTCCCAACAGGATACCAAGATACGCCGTCAGTGATACTAAGGCGCGCCCCAACAGTGAAAAAGTACGCCAATTCAAAGGATACAGAACATACGATGACCGGGGCACAGGAGAGTTCGTTGAGCCCCTTCCTCTAGAAACGGGTCATACGCTCATAATCGCGCAGGATACCCCTGAAAGAATGATAAAAGTAACCTCCGAGGATTCGGAACTCCAACTCTATGACGGAAGGATACTGGCCCAAAACGGATGGATCGTTCTGAGAAGCGTGCTTCCTGCAGGAAAGACAGGCAAGGTCGTATCATGGACAGTTGAACCCAATTCCGTACCCGGCTGGATAAGAGAGCCCAACGTAGGATATTCACAGGTCGGATATGTTCCCGAGCAGCCAAAAGTGGCGGTCATCGAGCTGGATAAACATGACAAGGTCAAAGCCAAAGCAGACTTGTGGAAAGTAGAAGATGACGGCTCGTCACATAAGGTCTTCACGGGACCGGTCAAATTGTGGGGAGAATATTACAAGTACAATTATGCGAAGTTCGACTTCACTTCCGTCAAAGAGAACGGTGTTTATTTTCTTCAGTACGGGGATGTGATCACAGAGAATTTCATAATTGACCCTTCTGTCTATGACAAGATAACCGTCGCGACAAGCGACGTATGGATTCCCGTGCATATGAACCATATGGCCGTAAACGAGGGATACCGCCTTTGGCATGGTGAACCATTCAAGGAAGGATATCTTCAAGCACCTCCGTCAACAGACCATTTTGATCTGCATCGGCAGGGCCCCACAACGGATACCAAGTACAAGGCCCTCGAATTGATTCCGGGACTCAACGTGGGAGGGTTCTTTGATGCCGGAGACTTCGACATCGAGACCGGATCCAACATCAGCGTCGTCCAGAACCTTATCACTCTTTGGGAGCGGTTCCGTCCCTTGAGGGATGAAACTTTCGTCAGCGAAGATCAGCGTTATGTCGATCTTCACCGCCCGGACGGCGAGCCTGACATACTTCAGTATATCGAGCACGGTGTCTTGAACCTGGTCGCCCAAGCTGAAAGGATCGGTCATATGGCACAGACCCTCTCGAATTCCGTCCTTGACAATTACCACCATCTGGGAGACGCCGCAGGAATCACCGACGGACTGCACTACGACCCGAAGCTCAAACCCTACGAGAAGTCCCATGACGGAAAATCAAGCGGTACACCAGATGACATGTGGGCGTTCACAAGCAGAAACCCCTCTCTCGATCTCCAGGCCGCGACAGTTCTCGCCGCTGCTAGCAGAGTTCTTTCAGAATATGACCCGAGTTTGGCCGCACGCACCCTGGCTCAGTCAATACGTCTGCAGAAGGAAGGCATGGAACTGATGGCGAACAACGCCAATGGCGCCCCCCAAAGGGGCAATTCCATGGGTAATGTCTCCTCGTCACTTCAGTTGTACGTGTCAACCAAAGATCCCGCTTACTTGGAGCAATTCACACAAGCGATTTGGCCATCACTTGAAAGGGCTCCTTTATATGCGATAAGTACAGCGTTGGACGCAATCCCTTATCTCGATGACGAGTATAAGGAAAAGCTAAGGCCATATGTGGAGCAGTACAGGGATTATGTCGAAAGCATGGAGTCCGATAACCCTTACGGCGTTCCGATCGGCCTTGGAAACTGGGCCGGAAGCGGACAGGTCGTCAGTTTCGGTACGACAGTGTGCAACGCCAACAGGCACTTCCCTGACATAATCGGAAAAGAACACATCTACAAAGCCCCGGCTTGGCTGTTCGGATGCCATCCTTACCATAATTATTCATGGGTGGCAACTGTAGGTGCGACCCATCCCAAACAGGTGTTCTACGGGAACAACCGCGCGGATTTCTCATTCATACCGGGTAACGTAGCTCCAGGACTGCTGTTCCGCCAGCCGGACCATTTCGAGAACTACGATGACTGGCCCTTCCTGTGGGGTCAGAACGAGGGTACGATAGCCGGTAACACTTCGTATCTGATTTTCGGGGAGACTTT
>DBWN01000194.1:2803-4132 GCA_002308935.1 Bacteroidales bacterium UBA1237
AGTTTAGGGGTGACCCGGAGAGTAATCCACGCCCAATGGAGGCGGCGGTTCTCATCGGTGCGCTTCAGCACGACCATGGTCTCGGTCCCTTTCATGAATGTATAACCGATGCTGAGTTTCGTGTCTTTCATGAGATCATAAGAAGCGGAAAGTTCGACCTCATGCCCGAGCGGTTTTTCAGCATTCTCGAGATGGGTCGCTGTCGCCAGGAAATGGTAAGCGAAATCAGCCGTGAATTTCTCATGAGGCCTCCATGTGAATCCCGCGAAAGCGTTCTGAAGGCCAGGAGAGAAACCTCCCCTGTAGGTGGTCACATAGAAGAAGTCCATTGCACCGTAGAATTTATGGTGGGAGCCATATAGGGAGCTGAATCCTTTGATCTTGGTATGCTGAGCCATTCCTACCGCACCGAAAGGAGGAGTGGCGAACTGATCATCGCCACTGAGATAATCATAGCCGGCATATCCGGTGAATGTGGTTTGCGGAGAGAATGTCAACTTGGCGCTGGCCATCCATGCATCGACAGGGATAGCATATTCATTCTTGCCCGTCTGACGATAATAGGCTGCCTCTGCGGTCCAGTGTTCCGGGGTATAATTCAAGTATGCACCGTACAATATCTCGCGGTATATTTTTTCGGTCTTGCCCTTCTCTCCTCCCTGCATACCGATATCAGTCAGCAGCAAAGATATCCCAAGAGGCGTTTTCGGGATATCATAGTGGTACCATAGGGTTTCCATTGCCTTGTAAGGCTGAAGTCCTCCTGTATAGAAAGTCCCACCTTTTGTGTTTTCAGCATTCTGGTTATATGCACCTATAAGATGAAGTTTATGACCCTTGCCCTCAAAACCGACCCTGAGCGCGTCATGAGAGATACCGGTCATCGACCAATTGTCAGAGCCGAAGATACGCTGGTCATCATAAGAGATGTTCTGCCTTCCGACCTGTGCGAAGAATCCGGCTTTGGAAAAAAGCCTCACCCATGCCTCGAACACATTGAAGCTTCCGCCCTCTTTGCTTCCCCAAATGCCGCTATGTTGGGCAGTCAGTTTCGCAGCAAGGCCTTGACCGTTATAAACAAAGCCCATTCTGGTACGTTCTGACACGAAATTAGCATGGTCATTCCCGCTGCCTCCTTCCTCTTCAGTATTGGGCAAACCTCCTCTGCGCAATTCTCCCCTTGTATAGAAATCTACATCAACGGAGATTGTATTCTGGGCTCCGGCAAGAGTACCGGAGAAGACCAAAAGAAAAAGTGATATCCTTTTCAATATTCTTTCCATGGGAATGTGGCTTTCTGCACTATCTGTCGCAATGTCGCAAAAATCC
>DBWN01000194.1:4188-24575 GCA_002308935.1 Bacteroidales bacterium UBA1237
ATAAAAAGGTACGGCGGGTTCTGCTCTTCGTGATCGTCTTGCGGCTATCCTTTCAGGCCTTTAAGGAAAGCGGACGGTGGAACATTGAACTGCTTCTGGAAACATGTCGCGAAATATGATGGCGACGAGAATCCTGTCATATACGCCACTTCGCTGATCCTGTATTTGCCGGTTGACAGCAGTTCCGCACTCTTCTTAAGACGGCTCACCCTTATATATTCATTGATATTGAGTCCCGTATTCGCAGTCACCTTGCGGTAAAGCGTGGACTTGCTCGTACCCAGTTCGAAAGTCAGGGTCTCTACGCCGAGGTCCGGGTCTGCCAGATGCTTCATGACGGCTTCATGAAGATTGTCCATGAACTCCTTGTCCATTCCTCCGGTCACAACACTGTTGAAATGCGACAATGGTGAAGAGGTGAACTGGCGGTTGGCGATTTCCCTGTTTTTGAAAAGGTTCGCAATGTTCGCCTGTAGAAGTCCGATAGTGAAAGGCTTCTCGATATAACCGTCAGCACCCGCTTCCAGTGTCTCTATACGTGTCTCCATACCCACGGCTGCCGTAAGAAGAATAACGGGAATATGGCAGAATTCCATGCTGGATTTGATTCTGTTGCACAGCGTACATCCGTCAATTCCGGGCATCATGATGTCGCTTACGACAAGATCAATACGGTTATGACCGATGATTTCAAGAGCGTCTTCACCATTGGATGCGGCAAGCACATTGTACTCCTGCCCAAGTTCTCTGGAAAGATATCCCCTCATTTCCGGATCATCCTCTACAACAAGGATGGTATGAAGAGCATTGTCGAATGAACGGACATTGTCTTCGAATTCTTCATTGGTCTTTGACGAAGACAGGTCCACTATTCCTTCCTGATGCACCGGAAGTTCAAGTACGAAGGAGTTGAACTCCTGGACATTACGGTCAAGGATGAGACTGCCGTTATGCAGACTTGCAAGACTTCTGGCATAAGGTAGGCCAAGACCTGTCCCCTTACCTAATCGTGCAGGACCGGCCTGATAGAATTTCTCGAAGATCCTATCAGCATCCTTGTCCTGTATCCTTTCACCGTCACTGTCCACCCTGATTCTGACCCTGTCATTTTCAGGAACCTGTTCAAGTGAAACCCTGATGTAACCATTCCCGTATTTGAACGCATTCGAGAGCAGGTTGCCTATGATCTTTTCCACCATGTCAGAGGCGCACTCGACAGGACAAGAACCTTCAGGCAAGACGGTCTCTAGTTTGATATGCTGGGTCTCCGCCATTCGGATGAACCTTTCGCAGATCTTCCGCATCAAAGCGGACAAATCATTGGTAAGGAATGTAGGGCGTATTTGCTGCTTCTCCATCTTCCGCAGGTCAAGAAGCTGGTTCGTCAGGCTGAGAAGTCTGTCAGCATTGGCCTGCATAGTCAGAAGTTCGTCACGGTTCCTCTCGGTATAATTGCCGGTCTGGATCATTTTGTCCAACGGCATCTTGATAAGGGAGAGAGGTGTACGGATCTCATGGGTTATGTTTGTGAAGAAGTTGATCTTCGCGTCATACAGCTCTTTCTGCATCTCTGTTTCCAGCTGCTCCACCTTCCTTTCCATCTTCAGTCTGCGCAGATGGTTTATCTGCCTGACAAGAAAATAGGTGATTGCAAGAATTGAAAGCAAGTAAAGGACGTATGCCAACGTAGAGCGATAAAAAGGTGGAATGACTTCGATTTCAAGGGTTCTGGACTGACGGGGGCCACCGAACTTTGTTATCTTCAGTTCGTATTTTCCGGGTGCCAGATCCGTATAAAACGCCTCTCCAGAAGTAGTCCACTGGCTGAGGGTCCTTCGTCCTCCGGAGAGAACGGTCTCAAAGAGTGCGGACCTTGAACTTTGGAAATCAGGGCAGGCATAATGTATTGTCAGAGCAGATAAATCCGAGTACTTCACACGGATTTTCTCTGTCGCTATAGTTGACCTGCCGTCCTGAGTTATTCTGAAGCTACCCGATGGCCCGTTTCCTCTGATTTCAGTAATATAAAGCGTCCCGTTGTAACGGCTGTCTTGGCTGGAAGGAGAGAATGAAATCAATCCTTTGCTGGTGCCGAAGAAAAGACGCCCGCTGGATGTGGCGCAAGCCGAACCATAAGCATACTGATTGAGAGTGTTTCCGTGGTCTTCACGGTAAATTTCCAGAATGGAGAAATCGTCCGGGTCAAGTTTAATGATTCCACTGGGAGTCGTCAACCATAGTACATGATCAAGATCCTCCTGTATACAGGACACTATCGAAGATATCAGCCCCTCTTTTCGGGACAAGTTCCTGAAGCGGAAACTGCCGTCCTGCTTTATCTCTTCCAGGGGAACATAGCAAGCCCCGCCATTCTCCGTACAGATCCAAACACGATTTCTGCTGTCTTCCCGGATGCTGGTGATGTAATCTGATGAAAGGTTGTAGTCTCCTTCATGCGGGGTAACATGAAGAAGTCTTCCTCCGCTTTCGATCCATATTCCCTCTCCATATGTCCCGATCCAGAGTGTCCCTCGCGAATCTTCCCAAATGGCGTGGACGAAAGCACTTCCGATTTCAGGCCGGGAGCGGAAACGGTCCGCCTCACGGTCATAGCTGTACAGGCCGGATGTCGTGCCGAGGAAGATTTCTCCGGTACTTGTCGCATAAACCGTGGCAGCCGACAGGTCTGAAAGATAATTCTTGGTCACCTTCTTCGTTGACGCATCCATCCGGAAAACACCATGTCCGAATGAAGCGATCCAGATGTCCTTTCCGTACATGCAAAGGCCTTGGAAATTAGAAGGGGAGCCATCCAGTGACGGAATTGCAATGTCTTCAGCAGTACCGTCCGAAAGATCCAGAAGACTGAGGCCACCATCTTCAGCGCCCACCATCAAATGGCGATCGTCTATCTGAAGAATCGGACGTATCATATCTCCCGACAGTATTCCACCGGACTTCTTGCCGTAATACCGTTTGATAAGCCCGGTAGTGTTCTTGTATTCACTCAGACCATTATAGAAAAGGCCTACCCAAATATTGCCCTGTTTGTCCTTGAACATGGACCAGACATCCTCTCCTGCAAGAGAGAACGGATCGGACACATCATATGTGACATGAGAAAAACGGCCATCTTCTCCCACGACAATTATCCCCTGGTCTGTTCCAAGCCAGCTGGTGCCGTCATCAAGCGGGATGATGCAGCGGATCTCTTTTGCATCCGTAATATAAAGCGGTGAGATGTCATAAGTAAGTATATCCGCCTGAAGCACCCTTCCCCCTGATGCGGAAAACAGTATGTGTCCTTTCCCGTCAGACAAAATTGAAAGTTTTGAAGACCGTTCTGACGTAGGTGTAACCCACAACCTTGCAAATGTATTCGTTCTGGCGTCGAAACGGTATAAGGACCCGGCATCATCAAGGAACCATATGTTTCCATTGCCGTCCGCGGAAAGGGCAGCACTGCTGAATTGAGCCATAGGGGAGTAATCCATCAGACTCTCAACAGAAGGATCCCAACACAATATGTCCTCAGCTGCGAACCAGACTTTACCGGTACGGTCTATCGCGATATCGGCCGCTCCGATAAGCCCACCAGAACTCCTGTATACCGTGCGGGTCTCCCCGGTCTCAAGATCGTGGAACCCGATACCTTTGGTAGTAACAAACCAAAGACGGTGCTGACGGTCCTCGGAAAGGCACATCGCCAATCCGTTCAGGATGTCGCACGACTCATCTTCGAGGGGTTTGAAGTGCAGCCCGTCATACATGCAGATCCCGTCACGGGTGCAGAACCACATCAACCCGTTGCTGTCCTGGTATGAAGCCCTGACAGAATTGTCCGGAAGACCATCATCAGTACTGAAATTCCTGAACGGATAGTCTCCAGCTTGAATCACCGGGGCCAAGAACAGGCATATGATAAAGGTAAGAATCGCTCTCTTTTTCATTTTTCGTGAATTGTGCTCAAAGGTAACAACAATCGTCTTCAAATATCCTCCAATTGGTTTCAAAAATCAATCATAATCCCATGAACGATTTTTTGATGACTGATTTTTAATCGTTTTAGGTCCTCTCGTGAAACCCCACGCATATATAAGAAGGTAATTTTGCCGCCGGATACAAACCGCATCTACAGATACACAATTTCATAAAAACCAATCAAAAACCCATCTATTTATGGCTAAACATTTGTTTGCAAGAGTAGCCGCTGCAATGATTTTTGTGGCGAGCTTGTTGGGAACAACGGCTTCAGCCCAGAACCGCTCTATCAGCGGTACTGTCACTGATGCAACCGGTGAACCTGTCATCGGTGCTGCCGTAACAGTCGCAGGAAACGCCTCCATAGGTGCAGTCACCGACATTGACGGTGCTTTCACGCTCCAGGTTCCCGCCGGCGCAAGTCTCAATGTAAGTTGCATCGGTTATGCTGCACAGACCATCCCTGTCGGCAACCAGACAGTATTCAACATCGTCCTCCAGGAGGACAGCGAATTCCTCGAAGAAACCGTAGTCATCGGTTACGGTGTACAGAAGAAGAGTGATCTCACCGGTTCTGTAGCATCAGTCCGTAAGGAAGATCTCCAGAACAGAAGCACTTCAGACGCAGCAGCAGCCCTTCAGGGAAAAGCTGCCGGTGTCCAGGTCATCAACACCTCAGGTGCTCCTGGTCATGGTGCTGAAATCCGCGTCCGTGGATACTCCTCCAACTCCGGAAACCTTTCTCCTCTGTTCATCGTGGACGGTCTGAAGGTTCAAAGCATACAGTACCTCGATCCTGAAATGATCGAGTCCATCGAAATCCTGAAGGATGCAGCTTCTGCTGCTATCTACGGAGCCGAGGCAGGTAACGGTGTCGTCCTCGTCACCACCAAGACAGGTTCAAAGGGTGAGGGAAAGATTTTCTACAACAACCAGTTCTCTTACTCCTCCCTCTCCCGCAAGCTTGATATCATGCGCGCGAAAGACTATATTGACTTCGGCCTTGCACAGGAATACCTCACACAAAGTGCCCTTGACACTTATTATGACGGTAAAACAGATGTGGACTGGAGCAAGGAAATATTCGTGCCCACATGGAGCAACCGCCACACTGTCGGCTTCCAGGGCGGAAATGACCGCGGCGGATTCTTCGCATCCATCAACAACGTCCATGACGACGGTATCTTCCGTGGCGACAAGGACGCTTACAACCGTCTGACCTTCCAGGTCAATGCTGATTACAAGATCAAGGACTGGCTTACAGTAGGTGTCAACAATTCCATCGAGAAGTGGAGCAGGAAGAGTGTCTCAGAGCAGAACGACAACGGTTCAGCCCTCCTCTCTGCCATCACATCGTCTCCTCTGTTCCCGGTCCGCGGAGATGAAAGCAAATTCTCCCAAGGTATGAAAGATCACTTCGAAGCAGGTGACAAGCTTATCAAAGATCCCGAGACAGGACTTTATTGGACAGTTCCTCTTATCGGTGAAACCCAGTCCGGACACCCTTTCGTACGTAGGGACGCCACCGAGTCCGAGAGCGGCGGAATCAACATCCGCGGTATCGCTTATGCGAACTTCACCCCTATCAAAGGCCTCACTTTCACCAGCCGTTTCGGATACAACATCTCGAACAACACATCCCATAACTACACCGAGCCTTATTTCTCAACGGTCACGGTAAAGGCAGAGAACTACACTCTTGATGCAGCTGTCAATACCAGCTACTCCTACCAGTGGGAGAACTTCGTCAATTTCAACCGCACATTCGGAAAACATGACGTAATGGCGATGGCCGGTATGTCCTTCATTGAGAGATATTGGGACAACATGGACGCTTCATTGACCGGACCTGATATCCTCAGGGAATACAAGAAAAACTTCCAGTACATCTCTTTTCTAAAGGACAACGACTCAACGACCAAGACCATACATAACGAGCCAGACCGCAGAGCGAGCCTCGCTTACTTCGGCCGAGTAGGATACACTTATGACAACCGCTATAGCGTACAGGCGAACTTCCGTGCTGACGCATTCGACTCCTCAAAACTTCCCGCCAATGCCCGTTGGGGATTCTTCCCTTCAGTTTCAGCCGGATGGACAATCTCAAACGAGAGTTTCGTCAAGGAGAACATAGACCGCAGTGTCCTTTCATTCCTCAAACTGCGTGCTTCTTGGGGTGTCAACGGTAACATCAACGTGCTTGACAGATTCCCGTACTCGACATCAATCATGGCGAACGCCCTTTGGTATCAGTACCATGTGAACTCTCCTGCAATGAGCACCGGTTCAATGCCTTCAGGACTCGCCAACCCTGACCTCAGATGGGAGACTTCTGAGCAGCTGGACCTCGGTCTCGACGCCAGAATGTTCAATGACAGACTCACTCTCGGTATTGATTTCTACAACAAGAACACCCGCGACCTCCTCATCCCCGTGAACCCTTCATACACTGTCGGTTCACCGATGATGAGCGAAAAAGGCGTAAGCTCTACCACCACAATCAATGCCGGTAAAATCAACAACAGGGGACTCGAACTTGAAGTTTCTTGGAAAGACCAGCTTGGCGACTTCGGATACTCCGTCACCGGAAACATGGCATTCCTGAAGAATAAAGTGACTTACCTTGAGCCTACCGTCGGCCGCATTTCCGGACGTACCGTCCAGGGAACATACCTCACCTCTACATTCGAGGAAGGATACCCGATCTGGTACATGCTCGGTTTCAACGCTGAAGGCATCAACGAGGAAGGTAGGGTAATCTACACCCACTATGAGTGGGACGAGAACGGTAATCCCCATGCAGCGGGAACCACCATTTCCCCTGACCAGGCTCTGGACCGCGTGATGATCGGTAAGGGTATTCCTGACATGACCTATGGTCTGACCATCAATCTCAACTGGAAGAATTTCGACCTCTCCATCTTCGGAAACGGAGTCGCAGGTGTGGAAATCTATCCTACCGCTTTCCGTGTCGACCGTCCTTCCTGCAACACTTATTCATATTACTGGAAAAACTCCTGGAAGAAAGCCGGTGACGAGAAGACCGCCAAATTCCCTGCCGCTAAATTCTGGAGTTCAGAAGCATTCAGTTCCACCCTCACCGTATTTGACGGATCATACTTCAAGATCAAGCAGATCCAGCTCGGATACACTCTCCCCAGGGATCTCCTCAAGAAGGTTTACATCAGCAACCTCAGGGCTTTCGTGATGCTTGACAACTTCGTCACCTTCTCCAAGTACATCGGTCTTGATCCTGAAACCGCTTCAGCCGGTGGAAGCGCTCTCGGATTCGATATGGGTAACTTCCCGACCGCGAAGTCAGTCATCTTCGGAGTTAACGTCGAGTTTTAATCATTAATAAGCAACTGAATCATGAAAAAGATATTTATCGCACTGACCCTTGCCTGCGCAGCCCTCGTTTTTTCCGGTTGCGAAGACAGACTTGACGTTCAGCAGCACGGCGTCATCTCAATGGAGGACTTCTACCAGACAGATGAGGATGCCGAAGCGGCTCTTGTCAACGTATACTATACAGCCGGTCGTTTCCTTTCGAACTCAATGTTTACGGATGCCGGTTGGAACGAATGCCCCCTGCTCAACCCCTTTGAGTATGCGTCAGATGACATGTACTGCGCTGGTGAGAACAAGGCTGACGGAGTCTCCGGAAACCAGATCAACGCCTTCTGGCTTGATTCCAACAACGACGTCATCGCCGGATCTTGGGAGTCATACTATATGATCATCAATGCAGCCAATCTCGTGATTGACCACTTCGCAGAGGCGGCTGACACCAAAGTCAAGAAGCGCTGCGTAGCTGAAGCACGAGTCTTCAGGGCTCATGCCCACCTTCTTCTCGCTCTTGGTTGGGGAACCCCTCCAATTGTGGACCATTGCCTCACCGGTGCTGACCGCCCCGGCAACGCTGAATCTCAGAAGGCTGTGCTTGAGTTCATCGTGAAAGACCTTGACCAGGCAGTAGGAGACCTCGATGAGCGTTCTTCAAAGACTGATATGGACGGTGCTGTCAAGATCACCAAGGGATTCGCATACGCACTTAAGGGCAAAGCCCTCATGTTCCTGGGTGACTACAACGGAGCTAAAGAAGCCCTCAAGAAAGTCATCGATTCCGACAAATATGATCTGGTCCCCCCTGAAAAGATGTCCAGCCTTTACCACTATTCCGGAAGAGGTAACGAAGAAACCGTCTTTGAGTTCAACCTCAAATATGATGCTACCGTCACCGATTACTATTGGAGGGCACAGCCTAACTTCAAGAGCCTTTGGGGCTGGCGTGCTTCCAAGATTGCTATCCCTCACGGAGCCGGTTCAGAACTCCCCGAGAATGACGGTTGGGGTTGGTACAATCCGTCCAAGAAGTTCGTTGACGCTCTTCTCGAAAACGACGGCTACGATTCAGCAAGGCGCAAAGCCTGGATCAAGAGCTATGACGAGATTCTCTACGAGATGCCTTATGGCTCAGACAAGGATTGCCCCACTCTCGCTGACAAGAAGAAAGACCCTAAACGTGGAGTCACTGCATCTGACGGCGTATACGGAAACGTCGGTTGGTTCATGTGGAAACGTCTCTATCGCCAGGAAGACTGGTGCCAGGCCGGTGAAATCCAGTGGAACCTTGTAGTGATGCGTTACGCTGAAGTCCTTCTCATGTACGCCGAGTGCTGCGCACAGACAGGTGACAACTCAGGTCTCCAGTATCTCAACAAGATCCAGGAGAGGGCACAGGCAAAGCATAAGAGCTCAACTCTGACCCTCGCTGAGGTACAGAAGGAGAAATTCCTTGAGTGCTGGATGGAAGGCTGCCGCTTCGTTGATCTCGTCCGTTGGGGAATCGCGGACAAGGAACTCGCCAACAACGGCAAGTACCTCCCCAGCTGGTGCGACGAGATGGTGACCAAGGGTGCCGCTGAGCACAAGGGTTACATCGACGAGCATGACGCTACATGGTGCACTAGCGCTCACCCTGAGATGGGATTCAAGAAGGGCAAGAACGAACTCTTCCCGTTCCCGTTCAGAGAGCTCAACGTGAACCCGAACCTTGTCCAGAACCCTGGCTATTGATTTGAAAAACACAAAGATATTATGAGATATCGTATTTGATTATCCGATATCTTTGTAAGTGAAACATTTGACCCGGTTGGGGAGTGATATCCCCTCCGGGTTCCAAGACTAAATCGCACCCGATGAAACGATCAGCACTTTCATTGGCTCTCGCCTTCACGATCCTGACGGTGTCCGCCCAAGACAAGAATTTCCACATTTTCCTCTGTTTCGGCCAGTCCAACATGGAAGGTAACGCCCGTATCGAATCCGTTGATTCGGTAGGGATCAGTGACAGGTTCCTGAACCTCTCTGCAGTGGATTTCTCCGACAAATCAAGGCAGAAAGGGAAATGGTACAAAGCGGTCCCTCCTCTTTGCCGGGAAAATACCGGTCTCACCCCGGTGGACTATTTCGGACGAACCCTTCTTGAGTATTTGCCACAAGACCACAAAGTAGGAGTAGTGCACGTGGCCATCGGCGGAATCAGCATCGACGGATTCATGGAGGACAGGATTGACGAGTACAGGAAGACCGCTCCTGACTGGATGGTCCCCATGCTGCAATCCTATGACAACCATCCATACAAAAGACTTGTCGAGATGGCGAAAATCGCCAAGAAGAAAGGCGTGATCTCCGGCATACTCCTGCATCAGGGAGAGACGAACACTGGTGATCCCGAGTGGTGCCGCAACGTAAAGAAGGTCTATGACAATCTTCTGAAAGATCTGGACCTGAAAGCCCAAGATGTCCCCCTGCTCGCCGGTGAGGTCGTAGCCGCAGACAGGGGCGGCATCTGCGCTTCAATGAACAAGATAATAGACACTCTGGACAGAGTGATCCCCACTGCACATACTGTCTTCTCGGACGGCATTACCCAGAATTTCGATTTCCTGCATTTCAACGCTGCCGGATACCGGGAACTCGGGAAAAGATATGCCGCAGAAATGCTCAAAATATGGGGTATACCTTATACGCCTGAGCAGGACTACCATCCTTCCTCTCCGGAATCCCCCCTTGTGAACGTTTCCAGCGGAAGCGTAACTTTCAACTTGAAGGCTCCGAATGCGGAATCAGTTCTGCTGTCCAGCCAGTTCATCAACGAACCTGTCCCCATGGAGAAAGGACGTGACGGACTTTGGACACTGACCATCAAACCCGAAAAGAGGGACATCTATCCCTACAATTTCATTGTTGACGGTGTCCAGATTTCGGATCCTCTCAATAGGGAGATATTCCCCAACGAGACGTTCAAAGCCAGTCTTGTCGAAATACCGGCTATGGCCTTCGGTCCGGATGCGGAGCCTTTCCTATACGAGACCCAAGACGTCCCTCATGGCAAAATGAGCTTCTGCACATACAAATCCCCAGTCCTTGGCACCTGGAGACCGTTTGTGGCTTATACTCCTCCAGGATATGAGACCTCCGGTAAACATTATCCTGTATTCTACCTTATAAGCGGAACCACCGATACCGAGGAGACATGGTTCAGGGTTGGACGTCTCAATACAATCCTGGACAACCTCATCGCGAAGGGCAAGGCAGAGCCCATGATAGTCGTCATGCCCTACGGTAACATGGGGTCAACACCGATGCCCTCATCAATGGCGGCAACAAAGATGTACACCTCTTTCACAGAGGAACTTACTGAGGGAATAATGCCCTATGTCGAAAAGGAATTCCGAACAATTAATGACAGGGAACACCGTGCGATTGCCGGGTTCTCCAGGGGTGGAGGTCAGTCACTATTCAGCGCTTTATCACGCCCGGAGCTATTCTCCTGGCTTGCCTCATACAGCGCTTATCTTACCCCGGAGATGATGGACAGCTGCTTCCCTCAATACGGAAAGGATCCCTCTCTTCTGAATGACCGGTTCAATCTCGTATGGTATGGGGTGGGAAACGAAGACTTCTTGTACCCCTCAGTAGTAGAGAATCGTAAATATTTGGACTCCAAGGGTATCCATCATGAAGACATGACCACCGCAGGAGGACATACCTGGATGAACGCCCGGACATATCTCATCGAAACATTGCAAAAATTCTTCAAATGAAAAGACAGATTCTGACACTGGCGGCACTTTTCATCGGATTGGCCGCAACGGCCCAGACGCTTCCCGGCGTTTCCGCCCAAACAAACATACCCGCAAAGCAGTATCCTTGCGTTGACGAACAAGGACGCGCCACCTTCCAAGTCGTAGCCCCAACTGCCAATGAGGTGCTCGTTGACATCTGCAACACCAAATACCCCATGACCAAAAACGACCAGGGAGTCTGGGAAGTCACCACAGATCCCCTTGTCGTAGGTTTCCATTATTACGCCTTGAACGTGGACGGAGTCAGAGTCAACGACCCATTCAGTGAAACCTTCTACGGATGCAGCCAGCAGACCAGCGGAATAGAGATTCCCGAAAAACCGGAAGTCGCCGCATATTACACTTATGACAAGAATATTCCGCACGGGCAGGTCAGGGAATGCCAGTACTGGAGTGAAATTGAAGGCAGGGTCCGCCGCTGCTATGTCTACACTCCAGCCGAGTACGAGACTTCCGGGAAATCCTATCCTGTACTTTATCTTCAGCATGGAATGGGAGAAGACGAAAGGGGCTGGCATCAGCAAGGGAAGATGGCCAACATCCTTGACAACCAGATAGCCAGCGGAAAGGCAGTACCGATGATTGTAGTCATGGACTACGGAAACTGCGGATACGGCTTCGGGGACATCCCCGGAGAATCTTTCGAGAGTTTCGGAGCGTCATTCTATCCGATTCTCCTGGGTGAGATAATCCCTTTCATCGAAAAGACTTTCAGAGTAAAGACCGACCGCGAAAGCCGGGCCATGGCCGGACTCTCTTGGGGCGGACACCAGACTTTTGACGTTGCCCTCGGAAACCTTGACAAGTTCGCCTATATCGGAACATTCAGCGGAGCCATTTTCATGATGCCCGGAACAGACATGAAGACTTTGTACGACGGAGTTTTCGCCGATGCCTCCTCTTTCAACAAAAAAGTGAAAGTCCTGTTCATGGGAATGGGCTCAGAAGAGAACTTCGGAGCGGACACCTTCTGCAAAAGCCTCTCTGAAATCGGAATAAACAACACCTATTTCGAATCTCCCGGAACCGCTCACGAATGGTTGACATGGAGGCGTTGCCTCAATGCGTTCATACCTTTGATCTTCAGATAAGATAATCGTTGCGGCAGACAACGCGGTCAGCTCTCTTGTGGTCTGAATCATATTTGACAGTAATTGAAACAGGCCTTGTCAACACGGAGGGCCAAAGGGTTTATTTTTGCAAATATATCAAATCAACAGTTTTCAAATGAGACGACTCCTTATAATCCTGACAGTATTGACACTCGGGGCCATGGGACTCTCCGCCCAGAATCCCGTCATAAGGGACCAGTACACGGCAGACCCGACCGCCCGCGTATTCGGCGGCAAGGTGTGGCTCTATGCGTCGCATGACATAATAAGTCCGGTAGAACCGGAGCGCAGATGGTTCTGCATGGCAGATTACCACGTTTTCTCTTCGGAGGACCTTATGCAATGGACCGACCATGGAGTAATACTCAGCCAGGAAAACGTTCCCTGGGGCAATCCCAAAGGTTATTCGATGTGGGCTCCTGACTGCGTGGAAAAGAACGGCAAATATTATTTCGTGTTCCCCAACGCCCCTGCAGAAGGGTTCGGTTTCGCGATCGGAGTAGCAGTGGCTGATTCTCCCCAAGGACCTTACAAGCCCCGTGAGAAAGCCATCCCTGGAGTAATCGGGATAGACCCTTGCGTACTTCAGGCATCTGACGGCAACACCTATATCTACTGGTCTGGAATGGGTCTTCAGGGCGCCAAGATAAATGATGACCTCACCGCTCTTGAAGGAGCTCCGGTACAGTTGGACAAACCGCTGCCGGAAGGTTTCAAGGAAGGACCGTTCATATTTGAAAGAGAAGGCCGCTTCTATCTCACTTACCCCTGGGTGCAGGACAAGACAGAGACCCTCGCCTATGCGATGAGCGACAATCCGCTCGGACCTTACGAGTTCAAAGGCATCATTATGGCCCAATCCCCCAACGAATGCTGGACAAACCACCATTCCCTCGTTGAATACAAGGGACAGTGGTATCTTTTCTATCACCATAACGACTACTCCCCGAGCTTCGACAAGAACAGGTCTGTCAGAATCGACAAGGTCATCTTCAACGAGGACGGAACTATTCAGCCGGTGACACCCACATTCCGTGGCGTAGGCATCACTCCTGCAATGAGCCTCATCCAGATAGACCGGTACAGCGCTATTTACCATCTCGGTACAAGCCTCGGATTCATGAACCCCGAAAAGCCTTTCGAAGGATGGTATATCAGCCTTGCCCAAAGCGGTGCTTGGGTCCGTTATGACAATGTCGATTTCGGCGAAACCGCACCGAAGAACATTACCTTCAGGTATAAAGCACCTAAAGGCTGCAAGGTGACCGTCTGGCTTGGAGAGGAAGAGCACTTCGGGCCTTATGACCTCCCCGCCTCCGGAGATTTCGTGACAGCAAAGATTCCCGCAGGGAAAGACGTCACCGGTCTTCAGAGCCTGAAACTCACCCTGGATTCAGGAGAAGACGTGAAATTTGATTGGATTTCATTTGACTGATAACTGACATCATGAAACGGATTTGCATCTTATCCATCCTCGTTATTGCCGCCTGCTCCCAAAAAAATGGTGGCGAAAACACCTTCGTAAACGAAGGAAACCCCCTTGTCAGAGAATGTTACACGGCGGACCCCGCCCCGATGATCTCTTCTGACGGAAGACTCTATCTTTTCTGCGGGCACGATGAACAGTTCGATGACAAGCCCGGATACGAAGGGAAATACGGCTTCAACATAACAGAATGGCTGTGCTTCTCAACTTCTGACATGAAGACCTGGACCTCACACGGCGTCGCAATGAAACCGACGGATTTCAGTTGGGCCGTAGGTGAAGCCTGGGCGTCACAGTGCATCGAAGTGGACGGCAAATTCTATTTCTTCGTCTCGTGCCAAAGCGGAGATCCGGACTGCAAGGCGATCGGGGTCGCCGTGGCAGACAGGCCTGAAGGGCCATACAAAGATGCCATCGGGAAAGCCCTTATCCTTGATGACATGACTCCTAACGGACCGCGCGGATGGTGGAACGACTTCGATCCCACTGTCATGATAGATGATGACGGCACTCCTTGGCTGTGCTGGGGCAACGGGACATGTTTCCTTGCACCTCTCGATAAGAGCATGACCGCTCTTGCCGGAGAAATCAGGACAATTCCTATGGAGAACTACGTTGAAGGACCCTGGCTTTACAAGCGCAACGGCCATTATTACAACGTCTACGCTTCAATGGGTGAAGACGGTGGAGAAACCATTTCCTATGCGATGGCCGACAACATCGAAGGGCCTTGGGAGTTCAAGGGAGAGTTGACCGGACAGGCGAAGGACAGTTTCACAATCCACCCCGGAGTCATTGATTTCATGGGACACAGCTACCTTTTCTACCATAATTCCACCCTGTCGCTCGACGGATACGGTCCTGCGACCGGCAGAAGAAGTGTCTGCGTCGATGAACTTCACTACAACCCGGACGGGACGATGCAGTACGTAGAACAAACAACCGAAGGGATATCCCTCCAATAATCAGGAACCAAAATGAGACTGCTGAATTATTGTTGTATTATAGCTGGAGGCGCACTAATGATGGCATGCAAGCCGGCTTTGCAGACGGGAGCCGCGTATTTCGAGAATTTCACGTACGAGGGTAATGATGCGATTTACGCTGACAATCCTCTCCCGGGAAAGGATGCCGTCTACAACCCCATACTGCCCGGATGGTATTCGGATCCGAGCATGTGTACGAACGGAGAAGGTGACTACTATCTGGTGACATCCACTTTCAGCTACTTCCCTGGAGTTCCCATTTTCCATAGCCGGGATCTTGTGAATTGGAAGCAGATCGGAAATGTCCTTGACAGGCCATCCCAGCTGGTCGGTCTCGACCGTCAGCATATAAGCGGTGGAATCTTCGCCCCCGACATCAAGTACAATCCCGCCAACAAGACTTACTACATGATCACAACCAACGTCGGTGCGGGAAATTTCGTGGTGAAGACGAAAGACCCTGCCGGTCCCTGGTCGGATCCGATTCTCCTTCCTCAGGTTCAAGGTATCGACCCTTCCCTTTTCTTTGATGAAGACGGAAAGGCGTACATCGTGAACAATGATGACGCTCCTGACGGGAAACCCGAATACGACGGTCACAGGACTATCCGCATCGTCGAATACGATACTGAGAACGACTGCACTGTCGGAGAGCGCAAGATCATCATCAACAAAGGGGTTGATCCTTCCAAGAAGCCTATTTGGATTGAAGGGCCGCACCTTTACAAGATCGGAGGCAAGTATTACCTGATGGCCGCAGAAGGAGGAACCGGAGACATGCATTCCGAGGTGATTTTCAGGAGTGATTCTCCGATGGAAGGCTATGAACCTTGGGGAAAGAACCCGATCCTTACCCAGCGCCATCTTCCCGCAGACAGGACGGACCCCGTCACTTGTGCAGGTCATGCTGATATCCTGCAGACACCTGAAGGTGATTGGTGGGCAGTATTTCTTGGATGCCGCCCTAACCGTAAAGGTTTCGAGAACCTCGGAAGAGAAACCTTCATGATGCCCGTAAGGTGGTCTGAGGACGGATTCCCCATCATTACTGAAGGGGATGAGACGGTTCCCGTTGTCGTACGTCATCCCGGAACCTCCGCTGGTGACAATCCCACTTTCGGGAACTTCAAGACCACCGATGAATTCGACGGAAACGCCCTTGGAATGGAATGGATGACTCTCCGAGGACCCGCAGACGACCTGTACTCCTTTGATAAAGGGAACCTTGTACTCAAGTGCTCAGAAAAGAGCGCGACCCAGTATGAGACTCCTTCCCTTGTGCTCCGCAGAATACAGCACCACGTCTTCAGCGCCTCCACAAAGATGAGGTTCACTCCTACAGGTGAAGAGGCTGCAGGGCTTCTGCTTTTCAAGGACGAAAGGCATCAGTATTTCCTGAAAGTCTGCCTGGTAGGTGGAGAAAAAGCTGTTGTCGTGGAGAAAATCGGGGCTGAGCCTTCAGTTCTGGGCACTGTCTTCCTGAAAGACACTTCTTCCCCTGTGGAACTCTTCATAAACTCAAAGGACGGACTGTCGTTCAATTTCCTGTGCGCCACAAGCGGCAAAGAGCCTGAGCCCGTCGCTCAAGAAGCGGACGCATCATATCTCTCAACAGCTGTCGCAGGCGGATTCACAGGAACTACGGTCGGACCATACGCAATAAAATGAATCACCGATGAAAAGATCATTACGGTACCTTTTTACAGCGGCACTCATCGCTTTGATATGCCTGAGCGCTGATGCCCGAAAGAAAAACGCGCAGGGCGTTGTAGCCGGCCATCCGGCATTGGCTCCATATTTTTCAGACCCGGAAGGGGATTCTTTAGCTCCAGACAATCAAGGTTTCATACGCAGGTGGCTTCTTCTTGAACCGATCCTGAAACCGAACCGGACCAACACTGTTTTCACAGACAGCTACATCCGTGAAACCTTCGGACAAGAGATGTTCCCTGGCTACCTCACCGTTCTTCCTGAAAACGGAAAAAGCGTAAAGGTGGGTGATGAGACCCTCACTTGGCACGCCCTTGACAGCAAACTTTTCAATGTCAAACTTTACCGTTACGCTACAGGAATGGAGAAAGAACGGTATGGAATCATCTTCTGGGCCGTCACAGTACTTGATGTCCCCGAGACGTTGGAAAATGTCCGCCTGTCAGCAGGGTCAAACTCCGCTTCGATGTGGTGGCTTGACGGAAAGGAAGTTCTCATCCTTTCCGGAGACCGGAGAATGGTCATGGATGACGGCGCCTCTTCAAGGCTTACCCTCACAAAAGGAAGGCATATCCTCAGATGTGCGGTAATAAACGGCCCGGGAATGAGTGATTTCTGCGTCCGTTTCGTCGATGAGTCCGGGAAACCGGTGACTTCTTTCAAAACCCTTAACAAGTAGGCGACATGAGAAAGAGCATTTTTACTGCAGTATCCTTACTGCTGGTTTCAATAGGAGCATACGCCCAGATAGGTGAACCTTGGATCCATGACCCCTCCACCATTATGGAGTGCGATGGTAAGTATTATACCTTCGGAACAGGAGGAGGCGGTCTGATCTCTGAAGACGGATGGGTATGGCACAGCGGTGCTGTACGCCCCGGTGGAGGAGCTGCCCCGGACGCTCTCAAAATAGGTGACCGTTATCTTATCGCATACAGTTCGACGGGTGGTGGTCTTGGAGGCGGTCACGCAGGAACCGTACTCACCATGTGGAACAAGACTCTCGACCCCGAATCCCCTGATTTCAAGTTCACTGACCCCATTGAGGTAGCCCGTTCAGAATTCGATGAAGACTGTGACGCCATTGACGCCGGACTTCTCCTGGACCCCACTACGGGCCGTCTCTGGCTCACATACGGCACCTACTTCGGCTTCATCAGAATGGTGGAGCTTGACCCCGAAACCGGAGCCAGGGTTGAAGGGAACGAACCAGTGAATGTCGCTATTGACTGCGAAGCCACCGACCTTATATACCATGACGGATGGTACTATCTCCTTGGAACCCATGGGACATGCTGCGACGGAACGAACTCCACATACAATATTGTTTGCGGCCGTTCAAGAAATGTTACCGGACCATTCCTGGACAACATGGGCAGGGACATGATAGCCGGCGGGGGCAAAATGGTTCTGGCTGCTGAAGAAAGGATGATGGGCGCAGGGCATTTCGGTCTGATTGACCTTGGAGAAGGAGTTCAGAAGATGTCCTGCCATTTCGAGGCGGATCTTGACAGAAGCGGCAGAAGCGTGCTCGCGATCCGTCCTCTTCTTTGGAAGAACGGCTGGCCGGTTGCCGGAGAGCCCTTCAAAGAAGGCACTTACGAAATTATCTCTGAGAGAAGGGGATACGCCCTTGAACTGGCGGTGGACTTCATCAGGATGCCTATGACGGGTGGATGGTTCAGACGTGACGCCAACGAACCCGTTGCCCCTATCGCATCCCAGACTCTGGAGGATGTCATCGGGACTTGGCCGGATGGCGATATCCCGATACGCATAGGAGATTACATGGCCAGACCTCACCAGAAATGGACCATTACCGCAGCCCCCAATGCTGGAGGTTATCTTGGAGGCCCTTATTACAAGATCACAATAGCCGGAACCGACAGGGCTTTGGCGGCGACCGAAGAGTGTGAACTCACTTCGGTAGAGAAGTTCACCGGTGAAGACAACCAGCTCTGGAGAATTGACCAACTGGTTGACGGCACCTTCAGGATCATGCCTAAGGCAATTCCGGGACACGATGAGCCGTTTGTCCTCGTATCCATAGCAGACAGTACCCCAAGCCTTGCCAAGTTCGACCCCGACAGCGACAACAGCAAGTGGAGCTTGAAACTGAAATAGATTGTTGTGTGTGTGTTCCGGGGGCGGCAGAATACCGCTCCCGGATTATTTGACAACCCGTCTCATAACAGATGAAAAGAATCAGCATAATAGCTATGGCAGCCCTGTTGGCATCCTGCAGCAGCGGCATCCCGACTGTTTATGACAAAGAGAACCCCGAAACGGTATTCTCCGCTCCCTCTTGGAATCCAAACGGACTCGAGACACCGATAAAGAGTCTTCCGGACCCATTGGTCATGGCTGACGGGAAAAAGGTCGAGAAGTTCAAAGATTGGCCTTCCAGACGTGCGGAAATCGCATCACAACTCCAATTCTATGAACTTGGGACCAAACCCAAGACCGACCCTTCACAGATAAACGCCAGAATGGACGGAGACACCTTGAAAGTGGATGTAACCGTCAACGACAGGACCTTGTCGCTTTCTTCTGTGATCATTTATCCGCAGACAGGAGACGGTCCTTTCCCCCTGATGATTGGTGCAAGCTTCATAACCCTTCCGTCTGCAGTCTTTGAAGGAAAAGGAATCGCCATGATGAACTTCAGCGAAAGGCAGGTCGCCAATTACGGTCAGTTCGGACCGAGGGATGACCGGGGTTCATACGCTTTCGACCGTCTTTTCCCGGAACTTGAAGAAAACGGAGCTTATATAGAATGGGCCTGGGGATTCAGCAGACTGCTCGACGGGCTTCAGATGCTGGGGCCGGAGAAGACCAGAATCGACATGAAACATATAGGTGTCACCGGATGCTCGTATGCCGGGAAGATGGCTCTGATGTGCGGAGCATTTGATGAGAGAGTGGCCCTGGTGATATCCCAGGAGCCCGGTGGCGGCGGAGCTGCATCATGGAGGGTCTCACACACTCTGGAACAGGAGGTCGAGAATCTTGAGAAAACCGACTATCACTGGTTCAAGGAGAGTTTCAGGGACACTTTCTCCGGAGACAAAGTTTATAATATCCCCTATGACCGTCATTCACTTTGTGCAATGGTGTTTCCGAGGGCGCTCCTGCTACTGGGGAATCCGGACTACGTATGGCTTGCCGACGAATCAATGTACGTATCAGCAAATGCAGCCCTTACCGTTTGGGACCGCTTTGGCGTAGGAGACAGAATGGGATGGTCAATCGAAGACGGTCACGGACACTGTCAATTGCCCGAATCACAGTACCCTGAAGTGGAAGCTTTCATAGACAAGTTCCTTCTTGACATTCCTGATACGGAAACCAGAATACGGCGTGCACCGATGTTCAAGGATGTTGACCTTTCAAAATGGATTGATTATTGACGAGACGTACCCAAGAATAAAAGCATTTGGGGCTGACCAGACAATTGGCCAGCCCCTATTCGTATTCTCTATGCGGAGACTATCCTACCTTTTGACTTTCTGGACCGAAACCGGACCGATCAATCCAGAAGGTACCAACGGGGAGAAAGCCTGATAGAACGGCATCGCCGTCCAAGTATATTGAGTCGCTCCGGGCTGTTTGTCTCCGATCAGACGATTCACCCATGTATTCGTGACCTTTACCTCAAGTTCGTTCTGACCGGCTTTGACGGCATCCGTTATATCAACTCTGAAGGGTGCGCGCCAGACTACTCCGAGATTCTTTCCGTTGAGGGTGACTTCGGCGATGTTCTTGACATTCCCGAGATCAAGCCACATCCGGACTCCGTCAGCAGGATCTTCTGCCGAAAAAGACTTCTTGTATATAGCTGTACCGGAATAATATCTGATAGATTCGTCCGCGTTCTCATTCCATGCTGAAAGATCAGGGAATACGACAGTTTTGTCGCATCCCAAACCGTCAAAGGCCACTTCCCATGAGCCTTCAA
>DBWN01000203.1:0-9663 GCA_002308935.1 Bacteroidales bacterium UBA1237
CGGCCCCATTTCTCGAAGGCTTCTTTTGCCGCCGCCATGTCCCTCAAAGTATGGTTTGTAGGTTCCTTACCCACTTCCAGAACTCCGACCACAAAGAACCCTCTGCCGGTTTTAGAAAGGATGGAGACTTCTTCCTGAGCCGGAGTTCCTTTCTCATCGGCGGGGAGATACTTTGATTCCGAGTCGAAATCTCCGATCACAGATACGCCATCCGTGCTTTCGCGGATTGTCAGCGGCACGACGGTGGTTTTCCCTTCTTCTATGTTGAACAGTTGGGTTGTAACAGGAACTGAACCATCAGACAGGCGGTTGCCCATCGCTATGATATAAGTTCCTTCATCCATATTCGTTCCTTCCTTGAATGTGTTCTTCCATCCTACTCCTCCGCCCATGTCAACTTCTCCTTCATCAAAGGATAGAAGGTGCGTACTTCCGTCAACGATCTTACTGATAGAGAAATGGCTATAATATTGAGGATCTTCTATAAGAGCAGACGGAGCATATTCGAGGACCAGTCTTCCTTGTGGAGCGGATTCTTGAATGGAGGCTTCAAAGTCGACATCCGTCCATGCAGAAGAGGGGGACCCTTGCTTTGCGTACTGAACCTTTCCGGTGACCGGGTCTATTCTTGCGTTAATTCCCAATGTCCTTGCCAACGAAACGAAGAAAACGTCTCTGGACGAGGCGAATGTCGCACGGTTTTCATACACTCCTTTCGGAGACATCGGTATCATCCATGCTGTGGGCTCATCCAGAACTTTGATGTTCTCCCTGGTCCAGGCGATCAGTTTGTCAGGATCTCTCAGGAAAGATTTTTCCTCTTCGGACAAAGTGTTGAGGAAATAACTCTTATAGGGAGTCAGGAATTCATTGGACACTCTGGGGCCAAGAATGGATGAAGTGTTGTTGTAGCTGTCGAGCAGGTTCTCCATCGTTATGTCTCGCAAGTCCTTGGCGCTCAAGCTGGCAAGAAGGTCTGTCGCTCTCTTGTCAGGGTGATTTCCAAGGAAATCCAAGATAGTCTTGTAATTGCCCATTGAGCCGGTAATGAAACGTTCGTCATCCTTTCCCAGTCCCATTTCCTTTACTAGCGCAGCAGCATCTTCCTGGCTCTTGAAAGTGTCCATGTAGGCGTGCCTGAGAGAATCTTCGTATTGTGTCCTCCGGCTGTTTTCCGCCCTCATCTCATCACTTACGTAAGGAAGTTCCACCTGTTCAGGAGGAGGGACGATGTCAAATTCTATGGGCGAGAAAGAATGTTTGTCTGAAATGGTTATGGTAACCTGTTCGTCTTTCCCGAATGAAATCTTCTCATATCCGAATTTTCCGTCCTTTACTGCCCAAGCCAGCATATCACCCTTTCCTGCAGTAAGGAAGGTATTGCCCTCAGCATCAGTGTATTTGGTTACAGCTGGATAGAACTCAGCATAATTGTAAATCATGAAATACACTTTGGCGCTGTTGACACCGGTACCGTTTTCATCAACGACTTTAACGTCAGCTCTCGCGGTAGATCCGTAATTGTCAATCAGGTTTATTTCTGTATAGTTGGGGCCTTCCAACATGACTTCTTCCGGACCTTCATAATGGCCGAACACTTTGGTGTGCATCAGAAGACCCCGGCTTGCCGGGGCGTTGAACCATCCGAGGTTCAAAACCGCTTCGGGTTCGCATGCGCCCATGAAGTACCATTGCCCGTCAGCCCAAGCTTCAACCCATGCGTGATTGTCATCAGTATGTGCCCATCTTGGGGTGTAGACCTGCCTTGCCGGAATACCCACGGAGCGGAGCGCGGCCACGGTGAAAGTTGATTCTTCTCCGCATCTTCCAAGAGAAGTTTTCACTGTAGCCAACGGCGAACTTGTCCTTGCGTCGGATGGCTGGTATGTCACTTTCTCGTGGCACCAATGGTTGACCTCAAGGATCGCGTCCTTCATTGAGAGGTTTTCGACTCGTGGTTTGAGTTCCTCATAGAAGACCACCCTTGATGTATCCAGATTCTCGTTGTTTACCCTTATAGGAAGGACAAAATGCCGGAAAATCATCTCCGGAACAGCCTTTCCCCAGGGCATTTCTTCTCTTGCCTTGAAAGAGGCTCTGATGTTTTGCAAATAGTAATCAGTCGGGTAGTCTGTAACGTCAGAAAGTGGCATATAGGCGTACAGGAACTCGATTGCCTCAATTTCAGAGGCTGTTAGTTTATCGTTGTTAATATAACCGTGGTTAACCAGTACTGTTTTGTCGTCATAATTCACCTCAAAAAACCTCTTAAGGTCACCATCTCTTCCGTCCATGCGTTCAGAAAGGGTTTCATGCATGGTCTTCAGGTATGATCTGTCGGTAATGAAGTGTTCTCCTCCACATGAAGAAAGCATAACTGCTCCAGAGAGGAGGATTGCCAGAGTCTTTGTCATTTGGTGTGATTTTTGGCCAAGGTCAAATATACTGAAAAATCCCGGCTTTGCAGAACAAAGCTCCCAAAATGCGGTTGTTTGCATACCCCTTCACAAACTTTGAGTATCTTTGTCAAGATCTCTTTTTTGAACGGATAGCATGAAATACTCAGTAATAGTACCCGTATACAATCGTCCCGATGAAGTCAAGGAACTGCTGGAGAGTCTCTCTTTGCAATCGTTCAAGGACTTCGAAGTCATCATTGTCGAAGACGGATCCAAGGTCCCTTGTGACGATGTGGTTTCCTCTTTTTCCGGGAACCTTGACGTCAAATATTTCACCAAGGATAATTCAGGTCCTGGACAGACCAGAAACTATGGTGCGGAAAGAGCACAGGGGGAATTCCTTATCATCCTTGATTCCGACGTTATCGTTCCACAAGGTTATTTCGAGGCGATAGAGAAGGAACTGATAAAGGCCGATACCGATGCTTTCGGCGGTCCGGACAGGGCACACGGAAGCTTCACTCCTGTCCAAAAGGCGATCAACTACTCCATGACTTCATTCTTCACAACAGGCGGAATACGCGGCGGGAAGGTGAAGATGGACAAGTTCTATCCCCGCAGTTTCAATATGGGTGTCAGAAGAAGCGTTTATTCTGCACTTGGCGGTTTTTCTGCCATGAGGTTCGGTGAAGACATAGATTTCAGCATCCGGATATTCAAAGGCGGCTACAGGTGCCGGCTTTTCCCGGAAGCTTGGGTATATCATAAAAGAAGAACCGATTTCAGAAAGTTCTTCAAGCAGGTCCATAACTCAGGTATAGCAAGGATCAATCTTTTCAAAAAATACCCCGAATCCCTTAAAGCGGTCCATCTTCTTCCTGCTGCATTCACTGTCGGGGTCGCACTCCTTGTCGTTCTTTCTTTCTTCTGGGCGTGGTTCCTTCTTCCTATAGTGCTATATGCGGTTCTTGTATTCGCAGATTCTTTCGGGAAGGCCTTACTGCATGAGAATCCTTTCAAAGACTCGTTGAAAATCGGACTATTGAGCATTGCAGCTTCGTTCATTCAGTTGATCGGCTACGGAACAGGTTTCCTGAGGGCATGGTGGGAAAGGTGTGTGCTTGGAAGAGGTGAGGTTGAGGCTTTCAAGAAGAATTTCTACAAATAGGATCTTACTCCATATATGAATCAAGCGGGGCCGTTTCCCAAAAGGAAGGCCCCGCTGATGCTTTGAATGACTCTAATGGCTTAGTCCTTTTCCGCCTCTTCGGCGAGTTTTCTTGCCAACTCAATGAAGGCGAGGGAGTCCGGTCTTGTGGACAGAGCTACCGGTTCTCCGGCGTCACCGCACTCGCGGATGCTCTGCACTAGAGGAATCTGTCCCAGGACGGGGATTCCGAATGTGGCTGCCATCTTAAGACCACCGTCCTTTCCGAAGATGTAGTATTTGTTGTCCGGCAACTCTTCGGGGGTGAACCATGCCATATTCTCAACAAGTCCGAAAATCTTTCTGTTGATTTTCTCATTGCGGAACATGTTAACGCCTTTTTCAACGTCGGCAAGGGCGACCGGTTGGGGAGTGGTCACGATTACCGCACCTTCCATAGGGATGTCTCCGACAAGGCTGATATGGATGTCTCCGGTTCCCGGAGGCATATCGATGAGAAGGAAGTCAAGAACGCCCCACCTTACCTGAAGGATCATCTGTTTGAGGGCATTGCATGCCATGGGACCTCTCCAGATAAGAGCTTGTCCGGGCTGTGCGAAATATCCTATGGACATCCACTTGACTCCATATTTTTCGATCGGAAGCATGACTTCCTTGCCGTCTTCTTCCATGGCCTCAGGAACTTCACCTTCCGTTGAAGTCATGATCGGTACGGAAGGTCCGTAGACGTCCGCGTCCGCCAGTCCGACCCTGTAACCTAGTCTGGCCAGGGCGATAGCAAGGTTGACCGCTACAGTGGATTTTCCGACACCACCCTTTCCGGATGCGACTCCGATGATATGCCTTACCGAATTGATCTCGTCAAGAGTCAAGTCGTTTACATTATTCTTTCTCTTTTTCTCCTCCTCTTGGTCACGGACGATCGCTTTCAGGTCGATTTCCGTTCCTGCCGGGCAGTTCCTGTAAAGAGCGGCCCTGGCGCTTCCGATGATGTATTCCTGAAGAGGATCGCGGTTTTTCCCGAAAACAAGAAGAACGGTGACTCTGTTACCTTCAACTTTCACGGAATCCACCATACCCAAATCCACGATGTCCCTCTCCCCTTTTCCGGGGTGAAGGACTTCGCGGAGGTAATTCAGAATCTGATTTTCTTCCATTCTCAAAAGATTATCTTGAAAGCGTCATCTCGTCAATAAGGTGTTTGGCTCCACCGAACTTCTCGACAACGAAAAGTACATAACGGATATCTACGCAGATACACCTCTGGAGATCAGGCTCGAACATCACGTCGCTTGACATTGACTCCCAGTTGCCGTCGAAGGCAAGACCGATGAGCTCTCCGTCAGCGTTGAGCACGGGACTGCCGGAGTTTCCGCCGGTGATATCATTATTGGTAAGGAAGCAAACGGGGAGTTCACCAGCGGCATTGGCGTACTGACCGAAATCCTTCGCCTCATAGAGCTCCTTGAGTTTAGCAGGAACCCTGAACTCGTAGTCATCCGGGTTCTCTTTCTCCATGACACCTCCAAGGGTGGTATAGTGCCAGTAGGTGACACCGTCTTTAGGAGAGTAGGATTTTACGTTTCCGTAGGTAAGCCTCATTGTTGAGTTGGCATCAGGATATGAGGGCTCGCCCTTCTTCCACTCCATGAGGCCGGCCGTGAATTCCTTGGACCCTTCGGCAAGAAGGTCGCTGGAACCGTAAACGGTAGGATAGAAGCCGGATACCTTGGTGACGACAGCATTGTAGAGAACGACAGCAGGGTCATCTGACAGGTCTGCAGAAGTCTTGCCCTTTGTACCTGCGCGGAGTTTTTCCTCAGAGGAGAACACGCTCTTGTCGAACAGATCGTCAACATACTTCTGGAAATCCATGTGCGCGAAGTCGCCGATTTCGTTGATGTAGTACTCCGGTTTCGCATTGTCGCGATAGAAATTGAGCAGAGCTACGGCCATCTTCCTCTCAAGAGGCTCGTTGAAGTCACGGAACTGAGCTGCGGCAGCGTTCACGGCCTGGGCCATGACACCGGTAGTGTCTCCTCCGGCCTGGATTCTCCTTGAATAAGGCTGAACGAATGCGGAGACATTGCTCAGAAGTCCGATTCTGTAAACGGATTCAGTGAGGAGGGTCATATCCTGCTGAGCCTGTGTGGTGGCTCCGATGGCAGAAGATATCTTCTCAAGAGCCTTGCCGTATTTTTCTTTTCTCTTCTTGTCCTGGTTGACCCATTTCATGAAGTCTGCCTCTTTCTGGAGTTCCCTGCCGATGATGTTGAGCTTCTGGAAAGCGAGCTCTTCACCCTGCCACTTCTTCCAGCCGTTAGCGGAGCTTGCGTATTTGTTGGCATACTGGAGACGGACGGTGGGGTCTTCCTCCATTCCCTGCCACATGACATCCTGACGGACTGTGCGGGCTTTGACTGCGATACCGTTCTGGGCCATCATCGCATTGAGCTGGTCTGCGGTCTGGAATCTCTGGGTCCTTCCGGGATATCCCATGATCATTGCGAAATCACCGTCATTGACACCCTTGATGGAGACTTTGAGAGCCTGTTTGGGAACATAGGGTACATTGTCTGCGGAGTAAGCGGCAGGCTGATTGTCCTTTCCGGCATATACCCTGAACATTGAGAAGTCACAGGTATGGCGGGGCCACATCCAGTTGTCGGTCTCTCCACCGAATTTTCCCATGGATGCCGGAGGTGCTCCGACAAAGCGGACATCGGTGTAAGTCTTGTAAACGATCATGTAGTAGACATTCTCGTTGTAGAAGCTGGTTATGCTGATCCTGCAGCCGGGATAGTCAGCCTGAGCCTTTGTGGTGAGTTCGCTGGCCGCATCCTGCATGGCCTTTTGTGCAAGCTCTTCTTTCTCAGCCTCATCTTTTACCTTCTTGTTGTCCTTGAGGGCCTTCTCGTAAGCGTTGTTGAGAATGTCGGTAACATCGGTCATGTTCTCAAGGAAAGTGACTGAGAGACCTCTGACGGGAAGCTCTTTGTCGCGGGTCATAGCCCAGTATCCGTCCTCAAGATAGTTGTGCTCAGGAGTGGACAGTCCCTGGATGCTGCTGTATCCGCAGTGGTGGTTAGTTACCAGAAGACCTTCTGCAGAAATCATTTCTCCGGTACATCCTCCGCCGAAACTGACGATGGCGTCCTTTAAAGAAGAATGGTTGATACTGTAGATCTGGTCTGGGGTAAGACGGCAACCCAGATCCGCCATGGACTGGCTGTTCATCTGCTGAAGGAGGGGAAGAAGCCACATACCCTCGTCAGCGCGGGCTCCGGTCACCAGAAGCGACAAGGCGACTATGGAGCAAAGGATTTTTTTCATTTGTCAGTAAAATTTATGTGATACTTGTTATTGTCCGTGTTTGCAAATATACTCAAAAGGGCATTATTTCCGAACCAAAGGAAGGGTAATCATCTGAATCATTCCGTGGGGACATCGAAAAGGGTCGGCTCCAGCTCTTTCGGGTGGAAACTTTTCCTGTGCCAGGGAGTGTATCCGTACTTTTTAATCGCCTCAATGTGCTCTTTTGTCGGATAGCCCATATTGCGGTCCCATCCGTACTGCGGGAATTGTTCAGCCAGCTTGACCATGAATTCGTCTCGGTATGTCTTGGCAAGTACCGAGGCGGCGGCTATTGATGCGTATGTGGCATCCCCGTGGACTACGGTTTTGTACGGGTAACCGTCGAAAGGCCTGAATTTGTTGCCGTCTATGAGGAGAAATTCCGGTTTGACGGAAAGTTTGCGGACAGCTCTCTGCATCCCGGTTATTGAGGCGAACAGGATGTTGAGTTCGTCAATTTCTTCCGGTTGCACCGCTTCCACTGCCCAGGCGACGGCTTCTTTTTCGATTATGGGGCGCAATTCATCTCTTGCTGCGGCAGTCATTTTTTTGGAGTCGTCAAGAAGCGGGTGATGGAAGTCGGGCGGGAGTATGACGGCAGCCGCGAACACCGGTCCGGCAAGAGGACCTCTTCCCGCTTCGTCACATCCGGCCTCGATCACCCCTTCGTTCATGAAAGGGAGAAGGTGCGGTTCATGTATCTGTTTGGCCATGGGTATTCCTTGATAGTATAGCGAAGGTAGTGCTTTTTTCAGTTCCTTATTGTTTTGTGTCGTGAAAAGGCCGAAAGAAGCATCCGAAAACTGCCGGGAATGCTCAAAAATCGCTTTGTTGGCAAGGTCATCAATCTCAATCTTGCTTTGGCCATTATTTTTCCGTACATTTGCAAGACTATGCCGAATTCATTGAAAGAGGCATTTTTTCAACGATTTTTATCACAAATTATACGACACAAATGAAATCTTATCTTACTAAAGACATCCGCAACGTTGTCCTTATCGGTGGATCCAAATCCGGTAAGACCACTATGGCGGAGGCGATGCTTTACGAGGGAAAGGTCATCGACAGGCGCGGTACTGTTGAGGCCAAGAACACAGTATCCGACAACACCGAGTTCGAGCAGACGAACCAGAAGTCAGTTTACGCAACCCCTCTTTATGCTGAAGTTCTGAACACCAAGTTCAACATCATTGACGCTCCCGGATCCGATGATTTCAGCGGCGGCGCCCTTTCAGCATTCAAGGTTTGCGAGAACTCCATCCTCGTTGTCAACGGCTCACAGGGCGTTGAGGTCGGAACAGAGATTTTCGCACGTTATGCAAAGCAGTACGGTGTTCCTATGATCGTCGCCGTCAACCAGCTCGATGCTGAGAAGGCTGACTGGGATCATACCATCAACTCTCTTAAAGAGGCTTTCGGCGGAAAGATCGCTCTTGTCCAGTTCCCTACCAATCCCGGTCCTGATTTCAACGGAATAGTTGACGTCCTCACCCAGAAGTTCTACAAGTTCAAAGATGAGAACGGAAACTACGAGGAGCTCGAGATCCCCGCTGAGTACGCTGACCAGGCAGAGGAGATGCGCGCTGAACTCATGGAGAAGGCTGCAGAAGGAGACGATGATCTCATGATGAAGTTCTTCGACACCATGGAACTCACCACCGACGAAATCCGTACAGGACTCCGCGCCGGATACACCAAGGGTGAGATCATGCCCGTGTTCGCCGTTTCAGGAAAGAAGGATATCGGTATCAAGAGGCTCATGGAGTTCACCATCAATGTGGCTCATTCTCCTCTCGGAACATCCGCTAAGACCAAGGAAGGCGGAGAGATCGTTTGCGATCCCAACGGCCCCGTCAGCCTGTTCATTTACAAGACTGCAGTCGAGCAGCATCTTGGTGATGTAGCTTACTTCAAGGTGATGAGCGGTGTCCTCAATGAGGGTGCAGACCTCACCAACCCTGAGACCGGAAACAACGAGCGTCTCTCTGCTATCTACGCAGTCGCAGGTGCAAAGAAAGAGAAGGTTTCTTCAATCAACGCCGGAGATATCGGTTGCGTCATGAAACTCAAGAACGGAAAGACCGACGTTACCCTCGCTGCAGCCGGTGTCGATCCTATTGAGCACATGAAGTTCCCCGATGCCAAGTACCGTTGCGCAGTCAAGGCTGTCGACAAGAACGATGAGGCAAAGGTCGGTGAGGCTCTCAACAAGATCGCCGCACAGGATCCTACCATCCTCGTTGAGTACTCCAAGGAGCTCCGTCAGACCATTCTCAGCGGACAGGGTGAGCAGCACATCAACCTCGTCAAGTGGAGAGTGAAGAACGAGTTCAAGCTTGACATCGAACTCTTTGCTCCGAAGGTTCCTTACCGTGAGACCATCACAAAGGTCGCTACCGCTCAGTATCGTCACAAGAAGCAGTCCGGTGGTGCAGGTCAGTTCGGTGAGGTTCATCTCCTCGTTTGCCCTTATATCGAAGGAGAGCCCGCTCCTACCAAGTTCAAGATTGACGGAAAGGACACCATCCTCAACATCAAGACCTCTGAGTCCTTCGACCTCGAATGGGGCGGAAAACTCGAGTTCTACAACTGCGTTGTCGGTGGAGCTATCGATCTTGGCTTCATGCCCGCTATCCTCAAGGGTATCAACGACAAGATGACCGAGGGTCCTCTTACCGGTTCTTATGCACGTGACATCCGCGTTTATGTTTACGATGGTAAGATGCACCCGGTTGATTCCAA
>DBWN01000203.1:9750-10151 GCA_002308935.1 Bacteroidales bacterium UBA1237
CTAACGACTATGTAGGTCCTTGTATGTCCGACCTCAACGGCCGTCGTGGTATGATCATCAACCAGGATATGGACGGAAACTTCACAATCCTCCATGCAAGGGTTCCTCTCGCAGAGCTCTACAGGTATTCAACAACGCTGAGCTCCCTGACCGGTGGTGCAGCTACCTTCACAATGAAGTTCGCTGAGTACCAGCCTGTTCCTGCTGATGTACAGACCAAGCTTCTTGCTGAGTACGCAGCCCAGGAGAAGGAGGACGAGTAGTCCAGGATTCCTTGACAAAATGACAATGGGGCGCTCATCGCGAGTCGCCCCATTATTGTAGGTCGCCCTTCCTGAGAGTGAGGGCTATTCGGATTATTCTTCTTTCTTGTCCTTTTTTGCAGGAAGATACATTCCTGC
>DBWN01000203.1:10206-10346 GCA_002308935.1 Bacteroidales bacterium UBA1237
TAAGACTTGGGATCGAAGCTCATTTCCAGCTCGTGCTCCCCTTGGGGAAGAATCACTCCGCGCAAAGTCCAGTTCGTCCTGAAGATGTCAACGGGTGTTCCGTCTACGGTTGCCGTCCATCCGTTGGGATAGTAAATCTC
>DBWN01000203.1:10391-22912 GCA_002308935.1 Bacteroidales bacterium UBA1237
AGAGAGTCCCCGGGCTGCACCTTGGAGGCGTAATCGCTGAAGTCTTTTCCGATGATCACATCCTTATGCAGGTCAACGCTTCCAAGAAGAGCGATCTCTTCGTCAGGAGTCGTCGTTGAGATGGCGTTGTCTACCAGCCAGCAGGCACCCATGGCGTTTTTGTTCTCAAGATAAGCGTCGTCCCCCAGGATTATGTATTTGTCATTCAGCATAGAAAGGACAGGCAGAGAAGGAAGCGCATCTTCAGCTTCAGCTATAGTGGTCGCATCCTGGATTGACCTGTAGATTGAATTGATCTCGGGAGTAAGATACTGCTCGATAAGGTCCTGGTAACGCTGGAGCTTCACCGGGCTGTATCCTCCGATGTTCTTGTGGAAGTAGCTAGGGTGAGAGTCATTGAATACGTTTACCGAAAGGTCCAGAACCCTGTAATCCAGTTCCGGGTCTTCCAGAATCCCCTTGTCGGCCGCACGGGCGGTGAACTGGCTGTCGAACTGACCGGGAGTCACGAAATGATCGCTGTTGAGATATCTTTTGCCCATAGCGAACATGTTGACTACGACCATAAGGCATATGGCAAGAGCCGCAATGACTTTCCTGTTCCTTTCCTCAGTCTTGTCCTTTGGGAGATAAGCCCACCACAGAACAGCGAAAGACAGGGCGATAAGGATAAGGGACGTAAGGGCATCCTGTCGGAAAATCATCACGCGGTCGGCCATAAGTGCGGCGACGATTTCTTCCTGCATCTGGGAATCCGACGCTCCGGAGAAAGAACCCGCGATTCCGGGGAAGAGCCAGCACAGGAGGCAGAAGCCGCCCGTAATGGCAAGAGCGATGAGTCCCTTCTTCTCGAACTCCTTCTTGTCATAATTCTGCTTTACGATCCTGTCCAGCACAAGGAACCCGAGTACAGGTAATGTGATCTGCAGTATGACCAGTGCCATGGAAACTGTCCTGAACTTGCTGTAGAAAGGCACATGATAATACCAGAACTTTGTGAAGCCCAAGAAGTTGTGCCCCAAGGCCAAAAAGATCCCTATGATGGTGGGAACCAGCAGCCACCACTTTTCCTTACCCTTGTAAAGGAGAAGGCCAAGGATGAAAAGGAATACAGTTATTGCGCCCATATACATGGGTCCTGCCGTGAACGGCTGAGGTCCCCAATACATGGGAAGCGCTTTTGCCGTCTGACGGAGATTGCCCTGTCCGGCGCTCCGGAGGAGCTTGATTGTAGCGGACTTGTCGGGGTTCACCGCTCCGGATGAAGAGCCTCCGTTGAAGTTCGCGATCATCATGTTGGGGAGTTCTTCCCATCCGTATGACCATTGTGTGGCGTATTCTATGTCGAGTCCCTTGGACTTGCTGTCCCCGTCCTGGCTCAGTTCGCTTCCTCCCCTCATGGTCTGTTGAGTATAGATGTATGTGGGGATAAGGCGGTTCGCATTGGATGCGATTCCGATGAGCCCTATTACGAGAAGAAGCGCTGAAGCCGTGATGAACTTCGCGGCAAGATGCCTGTTCTCCTTATATCCGAAGACCCATATGATAAGGGTGATGGCATAGCAAAGGATAATGATGGCAAGATAATAGGTTATCTGGACATGGTTCGCCTTGATCTGGAAACCGAGGGCAAGTGCGAAGAGAACGGCCCCAAGAACCGTTTTCGGAAGCCATGACTTTATTCCGCTGTCCTTTTTGTCAGCTTTGCCGTACATCCCGAAAGCGCTCCTGTATGTGAATACGACACCGGCAAGTACCCAAGGTGCGTATGCCAATGCGAGCATTTTCGCGTTATGTCCGACTTGGATGATCTGCATGTTGTAAGAGCAGAACGTTACCGCAACGGCGCCACCGGCAGCGATAAGCGGATGGATGCCGAAAGCAAGCAGCAGCAGGAATGCTCCCAACAGGGAAATGAAAAGATAACTTGCAGGCCTTTTGCCGATAAGCAGAAGGTTGTACAGAGGCTGTGTCCAATCCCCCTTGGTGTTTCCGTTGAGCATGGTCGTCGGCATTCCTCCGAACATGGAGTTGGTCCATTCCGTCCTGTCATCAGGGTGGGCGTCATTCCAGGAATTGGACTCCTGCGCCATTCCCACATAACCGGAGATATCGCTCTGGTTGACGATTTTTCCGGTAAGAACCTGCGGAACGAATCCGTAGGCGAGGAAAATGAAGAAAACGACTATACCTGCGTATGTTGCGATTGTCTTGGCCTTGTTGCTCATAGAAACGTATGGGTCTTTATGGGGTTTGCCCCTTGTTCTTGCTTATCAATGAATCCAGCAGAGCCGCCATCTGTGAGGTGGTGGATTTTCTGGAATATGGAAGAATGTTACCGGGCTTGATGCCGTTCTCACCGTCGAGGAACCTCTGCCACTGTTCGATCAGGAATTGTTTGATCTCGTCCTTTTTCTCCCAGTCTATGCATCTGCCTGCACCGGTGGATGAGAGGATACCTGCCATGGCGCCATCACTTTGGCCGATTCCGAGAACGGGGTTCATGCTTCCCAGATACTCGAAGAGCTTGCCCGGTAGCGTGGCTCTGTATTCCGGCTCTTTACGTAAGGGGAGGAGAAGGACGCTTGCGTTCATCTGTTCCCGGGTCGCGATATTGTGTGGCTGGTATCCCAGGTCTATCAGATATCCTTCCAACCCGGCAGCCTTTATGGAATCGGTAATCTGGGGATCCGTCTTTCCGCATAACCTTATGCGCAGGAACTTTCCCATCAGGGGAATTTCCTTGAGCAGTTCAGAAAGGGCTTCCCAAAGCATAGTGGGATTTCCGTCGGAAGCGAACAGTCCGGTATGGGTGAGGTTGAACATCCCGTCCTTTTCAATCACTTCTTTGAAGTCGGCGGGATCGAACCCGTTGGTGATCAGTTCGACGGGAGTGGAAGTCATCTGTTTGAACTCCTCCTGGACAAACGGAGAAACGGCAACGACGACATCTGAAGTGTCAAGGACGGATTTTTCAAGCTTTTCGTGTTTCCTTCTCGATCTCTCCGAAAGGTGCAAATGTTTGAAATAAAACAGTTTTGTCCAAGGATCCCTGAAGTCGGCCACCCATGGAATGCCGGTCGCTTTTGCTACGCCTTTCGCTATAAGATGCATTGAGTGGGGAGGGCCGGTGCTTACGATAACGTCAACCGGATGCTCATTCAGGTACTCTTTCAGGAACTTCACCGAAGGTTTCACCCAACTGACTCGAGGATCGGGAATGAAAAGATTTCCGCGAAGCCACATCATCACTCTCCCTTTGAAGGATTTCTTCTGATGGTTGACTACGTTCACCTCGCTTTTTGAGGCTTCTTTTCCGGTAATGCTCCTATAGAGGGAATATATCTCGGTAATGGGGCGCTTCACGACTTCCGCGCATTCCGGGATGTCAGCCTCCAGACTCCTGTCGAAGGACTGGCGCTCGGGGTTCTCGGGGGTATAAATCACGGGCTGCCATCCTTCAGCGGGGAGATACTTGGAGAATTTCACCCACCGTTGGACACCGGAACCTCCTGAGGGAGGCCAGTAATATGATATGACGAGAACCCGTTTCATCTTTTGGCTTGAAAGACAAAGGTAAGAATAATCCCAAACATATGGAGAAGTATTTCCCTGGAGGTGTTCGTCCATGGGAGAGATTCCCTTGCCGAAAGTATCATATTATCCGCCTTTTTTGATTATCTTTGAACCCTTGCATTGCAAGAAAATGACTGGCGAAAGCCTGAACTGAGAGATATGGCAAAAGCTACAGCATTGGAGGATACTCCACTCATAAAGCAATTTTTCGCGACAAAGGCTCTGTACCCGGAGGCGGTTCTCCTATACAGGGTCGGGGATTTCTATGAAACGTATTCGGATGACGCCATTCTTGCAAGCAAGGTCCTTGGCATCGTCCTTACGAAGCGTTCCAACGGGGATAAAGGCAATCTGCCTATGGCGGGCTTCCCTCATCATGCGATGGACGTGTATCTTCCCAAACTTGTCCGTGCCGGCTATAAGGTCGCGGTTTGCGACCAGCTTGAGGATCCGAAACTCGTGGCCGGGAAAAAGCTTGTCAAAAGAGGCGTGACGGAGCTTGTTACCCCCGGTGTCGCGTTCAGTGACGAGATGCTTTCCCAGAAGGAGCACAACTATCTCGCAGGCCTCTCTTTCGAGAAGGACAAATGCGGAGCAGCCTTTCTGGATGTTTCAACAGGAACGTTCCAGATCGCACAGGGAAGCCACGATTATATATCTACCCTTCTTTCTTCTTTGTCTCCTAAGGAGGTCGTCGTTCCGAGGAGCTACAAGAAGTACGTTCAGGAAGAGTTCGGAGATTCTTGGTACATATCCACCATTGATGAATGGGCGTTCGTATATGATGCCGCTGTGGAAAAGCTGCGCAAGCAACTGAAAGTAGATACCCTGAAAGGATATGCAGTGGACTCTTATCCGCTTGGGCTCACTTCGGCAGGAGCGCTTTTGGTATATCTCGAGCAGACCCAGCATGAGAATCTCGGAAACATCTGTTCCCTGTCCAGAATAGACGAAGGAAAGTTCGTCTGGATGGACAAATTCACCATCAGGAACCTGGAAGTGTTCCAAAGCGCGGCAGGAGGAGAGGGGGTCCCGCTCGTTGACGTGATAGACCGTTGTTCTTCCCCTATGGGAGCCCGAATGCTGAGGACATGGCTTGCCATGCCGGTAATGGATACCGCTGAATTGAATTCCCGCTATTCTGTGGTAGGGCATTTCACTCAGAATGCTGAGGACCTTGACGAGGTTCAGAGGAACATCGGAGAAATCGGAGACCTGGAAAGGATAATAGCCAGAGCGGCTACCGGAAAGATCGTCCCCAGGGAAGTCCTGCAACTTGGACGGGGACTGTCCCGGTTGGAACCCATCAAGGAAATCTGCTCCGGAAAAGGGAATCCTGACCTTGAGAACCTGGTCTCCAATCTTGTTGACTGCGGAGCCCTTCTGGAAACGATACGCAAGACCCTTTCCCCCGAATGCGCATCAGCCATCGGCAAAGGTCCTGTCATCGCTTCGGGAGTTGATGAAGAACTGGACCATCTACGCAGCATCTCTTCCGGAGGCAAGGACTACCTTCAGGAACTGCAGCAGAGGGAAAGTGAGCGTTCCGGCATACCTTCTTTGAAGATAGGGTACAATAATGTCTTCGGGTATTATATCGAAGTAAGGAACACATACAAGGACAAGGTCCTTCCTGAATGGATACGCAAGCAGACCCTTGTCAACGCGGAGCGTTATATAACCGAAGAACTCAAGGAATACGAGCAGCAGATTCTTGGGGCCGAAGAGAGGATCTACGCCATTGAGACACGCCTTTATGGAGAGTTGGTGTCGAAGATTCAGCAGAAGATATCCGTCATCCAGTTGAACGCCAGAATAGTTTCACGGTTGGATGTGCTGTGCGGCTTCGCGCAGATAGCTTCCGAAAGGAACTACTGCCGTCCAGAAGTGGATTCTTCCCTTACTCTCGATATAAAACAAGGCAGGCATCCGGTCATCGAGACCCTTATGAAACCCGGCGAAGAGTATGTCCCCAATGACATACACCTTGACCAGAAGGAGCAGCAGATCATAATCCTGACCGGACCGAACATGGCCGGTAAGTCCGCTCTCTTAAGGCAGACGGCACTTATTGTACTGATGGCCCAAATCGGTTCCTTCGTTCCTGCGCAGGAGGCGAAGATGGGCTATTTCGACAAGATCTTCACAAGGGTCGGTGCTTCGGACAACATTTCCCGTGGTGAGTCCACCTTCATGGTCGAGATGCTTGAGACGTCAATGATTCTTCACAATCTCTCCGAAAGGTCACTTGTCCTTCTCGATGAGATAGGCCGAGGCACTTCGACATACGACGGAATGTCCATTGCAAGGGCCATTGTGGAATATATCCACGAATATGGCCAAGGCGCTAAGACCCTTTTCGCCACCCACTACCATGAACTGAACGACCTTGAGGGTCTTTACAAGAGGGTAAGGAACTTCCATATTGAGGTCAAGGAGAAAGGGAAGCAGGTGATATTCCTCAGAAAACTTGCTCCAGGAGGTGTCGCACACAGTTTCGGTATCCACGTGGCAAGGCTCGCCGGAATGCCCCGCGAGGTGCTTGATTCCGCAGAGAAGACTCTCTCCGCATTGGAGAAGGGCCAGGAACAGGGTATCGGAAAGGCGAAGAAAGGGGACTTCGGGAAGATAACCAAACCTTATTATACATCAGAAGGGAGGATTGAAAGCGACGGTACTTTGCAGCTCACCCTCTTCCAATTGGATGATCCGACCCTTTCGTCATTGAGAGACACCCTCAAAAAAGCGGATCTCAACAACATGACTCCGCTTCAGGCTTTTGACCTGCTAAGGGACATGAAGAAAGAACTCGGACTTGACTAGCATTATTATTTTTCATTCAAGATATGACTGTCAATAAGAAACTCTTTGCAATTGCCGCACTTTTGGTTGCCACTGTTTCGTTTACAGCTTCGGCTGCTACGAAAACTTATCAGCTCACATCTCCAGACGGAAAGACTTCAGTCGTGGTGAACAATGACGGGGCGCTCACTTATTCTGTATCAAGAGCCGGAATACTTCTTCTTTCCCCTTCTCCTATCGGGATGGAAATCTCCGGAGGTAAAGAATTCGGTGCAGGAGACAAAGTGAAGAAAGTGGAAAAAAGATCAGTCGACCAGATCCTTCACCCGGTAATATACAAGAAGTCGGAAGTGAGGGACAATTTCAATGAGATAAAGCTTGTCTTTCAGGACTACGATGTGATTTTCCGTGCGTATGATGACGGAGTGGCATACCGTTTCGTATCCAGACTGAAGGGAGATTATACTGTCAACAAAGAGGAAGCGGTTTTCTCTTTCGCAGGGGACTGGAACGCTTATGTTCCTTATGTTTCCCATCAGACTCTCCCTCTTGAGACCCAGTTCTACAGTTCGTTCGAGAATACATATGCCCATATTCCTCTGAGCGGTTGGAACAAGGAAAGGCTCGCTTTCCTTCCTCTCACCGTGGAAGCCCCAGCGGGGATGAAGATCTGCGTCACTGAATCCGATCTTCTGGATTATCCCGGAATGTATCTTTACGGAGAAGGCACATCCCAGCTCAAGGGAGTCTTCGCACCTTATCCCAAGGATGTGAAACAGGGCGGTCACAACATGCTCCAGGGTGAAGTCCAGACCAGGGAAGATTTTATTGCCAAGGCGAGCGGGACTACGGCATTCCCTTGGAGGACCCTGATAATCTCGGATGAAGACCGTCAGCTTTCCGTGAACGACATGGTTTGGAAGCTCGCGACTCCTTCAAATGGAGATTTCAATTGGGTCAGGCCTGGCAAAGTCGCATGGGACTGGTGGAACGACTGGAACATTTACGGGGTTGATTTCCGTGCCGGCATCAACAACGACACCTATAAATATTATATTGACTTCGCTTCAAAACAGGGGATAGAATATGTCATCCTCGACGAAGGCTGGGCCGTCAATTTGCAGGCGGACCTGATGCAGGTGATTCCTGAGATAAATCTTGAAGAGTTGGCTGCTTATGCACAGAGCAAAGGCGTCGGTCTCATCCTTTGGGCAGGATATTGGGCGTTCAACCGTGACATGGAGGGCGTCTGCAGCCATTATTCCAAGATGGGAATCAAGGGCTTCAAGATAGATTTCATGGACAGGGATGACCAGCAGATGCTCCAATTCTATGTGAACGCCGCCAAGACGGCCGCAAAGTACCATATGATGTGCGATTTCCATGGTGCATTCAAACCGGCAGGACTTCAAAGGACATATCCCAATGTCGTGAACTTCGAGGGTGTGCACGGACTTGAGAACATGAAATGGGAATCAGGCGTTGACCAGGTCACCTATGACCTTACAATTCCTTTCACAAGGATGGTCGCCGGTCCGATGGACTACACTCAAGGAGCGATGAAAAACGCCAACAGAGGCAACTACCGCCCAGTCAACTCCGAACCTATGAGCCAGGGCACACGTTGCCGCCAGCTCGCCGAATATGTCATTTTTGAATCTCCTCTCAATATGCTTTGTGACTCCCCTTCCAACTATATGACTGAACCCGAGTGCACTAAGTTCATAGCGGAGATTCCCACAACATGGGACGAATCCGTGGCCGTTGACGCCAAGATCGCCGAATATGCTGTCACTGCCCGTCGGAAAGGGAATACCTGGTACGTCGGAGCCATGACCGATTGGAATGCACGTGATATGGAACTCGATCTCTCTTTCCTTGGCGCAGGGCAGTGGAAGATGGAAGTCTTCAAGGATGGTCCTAATGCAGACAGGGCAGCGAGGGATTTCATGAAGACGGAAGAGAATCTTCCCGCTGGCGGAACCGTCAAGATCCATATGGCTCCCGGTGGAGGATGGGCAGCCAAGATAACCCGCAGATAGTTGTATTTATAGACATTTCCCCATATTATGAAAATCGCTTTAGTCCAGATGGATCTCGCGTGGGCGGATCCTGCGGCAAACCGGAACAAGGTCCGTGAAATGGTGTCACCGCTTCGGGACGTAGACATCATTGTACTACCTGAGATGTTCTCCACGGGATTTGCCACCCAACCTTCCGGGATTGCAGAAAAGAATGTCCCGGAGAGTGTTGAATTCCTGAAAGGTGTCGCATCGGAAAAGAATTGTGCGGTATGCGGCAGCATCGCCGTGGAGATTCCTTCCGAAGGAGGATCTGAGTTCAGGAACAGGTTCTATTTCGTGAAGCCTGACGGACAGGTGCAGCACTACGACAAACACCACCTTTTCACTTATAGCGGAGAACATTTGAGATTCACTCCCGGAGAGGAAAGGGTTATAGTCGAGTTCCGCGGGATAAGGATTCTTCTTCAGGTGTGCTATGATCTGAGGTTCCCGGTATTCAGCCGTAACCGGATGGTGGATGACCGTGCGGATTATGATCTTATCCTGTATGTGGCAAGCTGGCCGGTAAGAAGAGTTGACGCTTGGGACGCTCTGCTTAAGGCCCGTGCTATCGAAAACCTATGCTTCGTTGCCGGCGTGAACCGTGTGGGAAAGGACCCGGGGAACAACTACAACGGACACTCGCAGTTGTTTGACCCTATGGGAAAACTTCTTGCCGCTTGCAAAGAAGACCAGGAAGATGTACAGGTCTGTGAAATCGATCCGGATCTTCTTGACATTTTCCGGAAGAATTTCCCCGCTTTGGGCGATGCGGACTGATAAAAACGGGTTTCAGGGCACCACAACACTGTTTTAAAGATATCGTCCGAGTTGTAACTTTATGGGCAAGAATTGTTGCAATTTGTAACTCAAATAATCGTTCAAGAACAAGATTAGAGCATATTCGATAAGTTTTAACGTTTTTAAGAAAAAACTTCACAAATGCTTAGTGATTGATTTCTAATAAAATACTTCTCGAAAAGTTTGTTTTTTATTGTTCTGATTCATATCTTCGCACTTGGTTACAGTTTAAAAGATGATGTTCAGCTACAGCATTCTCGTACTTTCCCTTATTGTCCTCGTACTTGCGTGACGCGGACTGGGAAGGTGTAAATGCCAAAGCAAAGTATACGGCCCCTTCTCAGTCACACTGAGGAGGGGTTTTTTGAAAGACAAAAAGGATCATGAAGAATCAGCTCAGGAGCGCCGTCACGATGGACGGCAGAAGGATGGCAGGAGCCAGGGCGCTTTGGGTGGCCACGGGCATGAAAACCTCCCAAATGGGTAAGCCCGTAATAGCGATTGTCAACTCCTTTACCCAGTTCGTTCCGGGACATACCCATCTTCACGAGGTGGGGCAGATTGTGAAAAAGGAAATCGAATCCCTTGGATGCTATGCCGCGGAATTCAACACCATCGCCGTGGATGACGGAATAGCCATGGGCCATGACGGAATGCTGTATTCCCTTCCTTCAAGGGAGGTCATAGCTGACAGTGTCGAATATATGGTCAACGCCCACAAGGCTGACGCGATGGTCTGCATAAGCAACTGCGACAAGATCACTCCCGGAATGATGATGGCTGCCATGCGTCTGAACATCCCTGCGGTATTCGTGTCCGGTGGCCCTATGGAGGCCGGTGTACTCGGAGAAAGGAAACTTGACCTGATCGATGCCATGGTGCAGTCCGCAGATCCTTCTCTCGACGACAACGCCGTGTCGATGATAGAGAACAGCGCATGTCCCGGGTGCGGCTGCTGTTCCGGTATGTTCACCGCGAATTCAATGAACTGCTTGACAGAAGCGATAGGAATGTCGCTTCCCGGAAACGGAACAGTCGTCGCTACGCATGTGAACCGTACCGAACTTTTCCGTAAAGCCGCTCATCAGATTGTTGAGAACGCTTACAAATATTACCGTGACGGCGATGATAGTGTACTTCCGAGGTCTATAGCGACACGTCAGGCCTTCCTGAACGCCATGACCCTTGATATCGCCATGGGAGGTTCCACCAATACTGTCCTTCATCTTCTTGCGATAGCCCATGAAGCAGGAGTAGACTTTACTATGGACGACATTGACGCTCTGTCAAGAAAGGTCCCGTGTATCTGCAAAGTGGCTCCGAACACCGCCAAATATCATGTCCAGGATGTCAACCGTGCCGGCGGAATCGTCGCTATCATGTACGAACTGGCGAAAGCCGGTCTTGTTGACGCTTCGCTTATGAGGGTTGACGGAATGACGCTCGCTGAACTTATCAAATCTTACTGCATTCTCAGCGGATCGGTTTCCGAAGAAGCTCTGAAGATATATTCCAGCGCACCCGCTTGCAAGTTCTCAACACAGATGGGCTCCCAGCAGACCTATTACGGTTCGTTCGATACCGACCGTGAAAACGGATGCATAAGGGATGTCGCCCACGCTTATTCAAAGGAAGGTGGACTTGCCGTCCTCAAGGGCAACATTGCTCTTGACGGATGTGTGATAAAGACTGCCGGTGTGGATGAGTCGATATGGAAGTTCACCGGCCCTGCCAAGGTGTTCGATTCCCAGGAAGAGGCCTGCGACGGGATTCTTGGAGGAAAGGTAAAGAGCGGAGACGTGGTCGTCATCACTCACGAAGGACCTAAAGGCGGACCCGGAATGCAGGAGATGCTTTATCCTACCTCTTATATCAAATCAATGCATCTCGGAAAGGAGTGCGCGCTCATAACTGACGGACGTTTCAGCGGAGGAACTTCCGGTCTCAGCATCGGTCATATTTCTCCGGAAGCGGCAGCAGGTGGCAATATCGGTCTGCTTAGGGACGGAGACATGATTTCGATAGATATTCCGGGAAGGAGCATCAATGTGGCTCTTACTGAGGAACAGCTTGAAGAAAGGAGAAGAGAGGAACTATCCCGTGGAAAGCTTGCCTTTACTCCTCCAAGGCGTAACCGCGAAGTGTCGAAAAGCCTCAAGGCATACGCATCTTTGGTAAGCTCCGCCGACAAAGGGGCAGTGAGGATCATAGACTGATCATTGATAGAAACGGACAACAACAGATATGGAAGCTGAAAACAACAAAAAGGCCATTACGGGTTCTGAAGCTCTCTGGAGAAGCCTCGAAGCAGAAGGGGTGAATACCGTTTTCGGGTATCCCGGAGGACAGATCATGCCCGTATATGACAGTTTCTACTCATGCGGGACCCCGATCCGTCATGTCCTTGTGAGGCACGAGCAGGGGGCAATCCACGCAGCCCAGGGGTATGCCAGAGTCAAAGGAGAGCCGGGTGTGGTCATAGTGACTTCCGGCCCCGGCGCAACCAATGTGATTACTGGTGTGGTTGACGCGATGACGGACTCCACTCCGGTTGTGGTCATTACCGGACAAGTCGCCAATGCCGCCCTCGGAACGGATGCTTTCCAGGAGGCTGACGTCACCGGTCTTACCGGTCCCATCTGCAAGTGGAACTACCAGATAAGAAGGGCTGAGGATATCGCTTGGGCGGTCTCCAGAGCTTTCTTCATCGCCAAAACCGGGCGCCCCGGTCCGGTGGTGCTGGATTTCACGAAGGATGCCCAGAACGGAACTGTCGAGTTCGAGTACAAGAAGTGCACTTTCATAAGGAGCTACGTCCATATCCCCAAGCCTTCTGAGCAGGCTATTGACAAGGCTGTTGAGCTGATTGACAAGGCCGAGAAACCATTCGTCGTGTTCGGTCAGGGTGTCACAATCAGCAACGCCGAATCCGAATTGATGGAATTCCTGAAGAAGGGGGACATTCCTGCCGGTGCGACTCTTCTTGGTTTGAGCGCTCTTCCTTCCGATTTCCCGTTATATATGGGAATGATAGGTATGCATGGGAATGTCGCGCCCAATGTCAAGACAAACGAATGCGATGTGCTTATCGCTGTCGGGATGAGGTTCGATGACAGGGTGACAGGAACGGTGTCGACATATGCGAAGCAGGCGAAGGTCATCCATATTGACATTGACCCTTCCGAGATCGGAAAGATAATACCTGTCGAAGTGGGAATCAAGGGAGATGCGAAACAGGTCCTTTCTGCAATCATCTCCAAGATGAAGGAAAACAAGCAC
>DBWN01000102.1 GCA_002308935.1 Bacteroidales bacterium UBA1237
TCGCACAACGACCATTACAATGCGAAAGCGGCCGTAGAACTTGGAATAAAGAGGGCGTATCTAGGTGAAACCTGGCTCGAAAGGGCAAAGGATGACTTCCGCAAAGCATCCGAGGAAACGGGCAAACCCGCCCCTGAAATAATTCCTCTTACAATCGGCGAAAGCGTAGAAGAGAAAGGCCTCAAGTTCACTCCCCTTCCCGCCAACCACGCTTCCAACTACCTCACCGAGCAGACGCTCATCTACCTTGTCGAGAAAGACTCGGCGAGAGTCCTCTACGCAACCGACACCGGCGGAATCACCGCCAGGGCTGCACAGATGGCCGGAATGGACCGCCACGTGAGGGGCAACACCTTCATCACCGGAATCATCATGGAGGCCACCATGGGCCTCGGATACGAAGAGGACTACAGGATATTCACACACTCAAGCGTAGCTACAGTCGCTACCACAGTGAAGGTCCTCACCGATACCGGCAAATATCTCCACGTACCCGGCCAGAAGGTTTACATAACCCATCTTGCCAGGACTCTGCACCCGGGACAGGCTGAACTCGACAGGACTCTTCCCGACCCTATCGCTGCGGCTTACGACGGACTGGAAGTGCTGTTCCCTTAGGTTCACCATCCAAGAAAAGCATCAAGAAAGGCTCCCTTACCTGGTGGTTCGGGAGCCCTTCTTCACTAATACTGCAGTAGATATACTACCAGTTCTTTCTCACTTCAGTCCACTCAGGATACAAAGCCCTGAAGCAGTCGTCATCAAGGAAGATTCCGCTCTGGCCCGCCTGGCCTTTCAGCTGCCAGTCAAGCCACTTGTGGACTACAACGGCATATGCTCCTCCGTTTCTTTCATAGTATGTTCCGCAATGTCCGTCAATGGTGTTGATCATCACAACAGGGAGTTCCTTGATCCTCTCGTAGTCCTTGGCCGCATTGGGGAACGCGACATCCTCGGGGCCACCGATAAGATAGAGCATCGGGGTATGGAGGTTCTTGAGGTTCTCCTGGGTAGCACCCTGCATGACCATGTCACCTATACCTGAATTGAGAATCACACAGGTCTTGATCCTTGGATCATGAGCGACCGCCAACACCTGCGCTCCACCGCATGACTGCCCCATTGCAACCACTTTGTCAAGATCGATCTTGTGGTAATACTCGCTCTTGGGGTCGGCGTTCTGGGCTGTGAGCCAGTCCATGGCTTCAAGAAGTTGACCGGGATAAGTCTGGAAAGGACGCTCTGAGGGAGCGGGAGCCTTTGCTTTGTTCTGCTGCTTCAAGGCCTCTTCCATCTGTTTGCGCATCTGCTCATCCAACTTCTGCCTTTCTTCAGCAGAAGCCATTTTCACCTCCTGTCCGTTGGAAAGGATCATCTTTTTTGCAGTGACTCCCATAGTCCGGAGAACGCCCGCCCATTTCTCGTTGGGGTCATCCTCATCATATGGTCCTATACCTACCGCTATATAACCGTAGGAAGCCAGTTCGTTGAGAAGGAAACGCATCTCTGTAGTGGAGTTGGCGCAACCTCCGTTGGCGTAAAGGATGACGGGGAGTTTACCTGCAGCGCCCATATCCTGAGGGCGGTAGACGGTGAAAGCCGGAAGAGACTCATCCCCGACAACGACAGCCTTGTAGGGGCCTGTTCCCCCATTTTCGACTATCTGGGATTTGATGGTCTGTGCGGACAATCCGACCGAAACGGAGAATGCCGCGGCAATAGCTAAAGAATAAAACAATCTGGTCATAATATGTTTGGTTATTGGTTTCCCATGTTGCAAAAATACAGAATCCAACCCGAACAAGTTTGATTCCATCTGCATATTATTTGCACTATTCTCAACTTGAGTTATTTCAGAAGGAAAAATGCAGCGGCCAACTGGGCCAAGAAGATCAGAGGTATACCGAACCGGAACTTGTTATGGAGAGTCTTGTGACGCCATAGTCTCATGCCCAGCCATGCTCCTATGCTTCCGCCCAGAACGGCCAGTCCCAGAAGCGTGGCTTCCGGGATTCTCCACTTTGAGCGTTTCGCCTTCTTCTTGTCAATGATGAAAGCGAAAAGAGTGACCAAGTTGATGACGATCAGATATGCTATGAGCACCGGGGGCATATGCAGACACTAATCGACGTCCACATCTATTCCGAATGACTTCTTCTGAAGGTCCTTAATCCTTCTTACAGGATCGCAAGTAAGGCCTATGCCCAATTTGGCGAAAGTCTTGCGGTCGACTTCGCTCAGCATCACGGTGGAATGGACCTGTGCACCGAACAGATTGGGAAGCTGGTCGAGGGCGAGTTTGCAGTTCTCGTCAATGAGGCTCATCATCGAAATCGCCACCAGCACCTCATCGGTATGGAGACGTGGGTTGTGTCCATGAAGATATGTGACCTTCGTCTTCTGGATAGGCTCGATCATGGTCTGGGGGATGAGCTTCACGTTGTGAGGAATATCCGCGAAATGCTTAAGGGCATTGAGAAGAAGAGCCGAGCATGGTCCGAGAAGCGAACTTGTCTCACCGGTGAGGATCGTACCGTCGGAGAGTTCGATAGCGGCGCAAGGAAGGCCTGACTTCTCCATCCTCTCCTGGGCGGCGACAGTGCACTTGCGGTCCGAGGTGGAGATCTTAGCCCTCTTCATCAGGAGAACTATCCTGTTCACCTCTTCTTCAGTAGCCTTTCCGTCAGCGAAGTTGCAAAGGGCGGTATAGTATCTCCTTATTATCTCCTGATAGGAGGCCTTGCGGCAGACTTCATCATCGCTGATGCAGAATCCGACCATGTTCACTCCCATGTCGGTAGGGGACTTGTATGGAGCGGTTCCGAAGATATCCTCGAAAAGGGCGTTCATCACAGGGAAAATCTCCACATCACGGTTGTAGTTCACAGCGACTTCGCCGTATGCGTCCAGATGGAAGGGGTCGACCATGTTCACATCGTCAAGATCCGCGGTAGCCGCTTCATATGCGACATTGACGGGATGTGTAAGGGGAAGGTTCCATATCGGGAAGGTCTCGAATTTTGCGTACCCGGCCTTCACTCCCCTCTTGTTCTCCTGGTAGAGCTGGCTCAGGCACACAGCCATTTTGCCGCTTCCGGGACCTGGAGCAGTAACCACCACCAGAGGTTTGGTGGTCTCAACGTAATCGTTCTTTCCGAAACCTTCTTCAGAGTCAATGAGGGCGACATTGTTGGGATAACCTTCTATAGTATGGTGGTAATAGACCTTTATGCCCATATTCTCAAGGCGCTTGCGGTAAGCTTCAGCACTGGCCTGTCCGTTGAAATGGGTTATGACGACACTGTTCACGGACAGTCCCCTGGCCATGAACTCGTCCCTCAGACGGAGAACGTCAACGTCATATGTGATGCCCAAGTCACTGCGCACTTTGTTCTTCTCTATGTCCACAGCGCTGATGACAATCACGATCTCGGCGTCATCCTTGAGGTTCATGAGCATCTTGAGTTTGCTGTCAGGTTCGAATCCGGGCAAAACCCTGCTGGCATGGTAGTCGTCGAAAAGCTTTCCGCCGAACTCCATGTAAAGTTTGTCACCGAATTTGGAGATGCGCTCCTTGATGTGATCCGATTGGATCCTTACGTACTTTTGATTGTCGAACCCGTATTCCATAATGATAGACCTTTTAAGATGAACACGGGATACAAAGGTAAGAAAAACAAGTGAATTTCAAAATGATAATCTGAAATTTCTGATGAAAAACGCCATTACAGGGGCACAGAAAGGCTTTTTATATTAATAGGTATAATTCTTTGGCCGGATGCTTACACTTTTAAACTGAAAGGTTCCTTTGCTCTTTGAAAAATGACGGTTTCTTCCTATTTTTGAAAGGATTTCCGGAGATATATCCGGATGATATGGATAAAGCACAATGAAAACACTTATGAAACTTGCCCTCATGGCCTCACTCGCAATGGCATGCGGATGCGGCGTCAAAAACAAGAACGCCTCCACTCCCGTTCCCGGGACAGACGGCAACAAATACGTGCCCTACGACCAGCGTACCGGTGAAGAATCGGTCGTGTACTTCACCCGTGACCTCTCTGCTGAAGGCCTCATCAAGGCATACGAGAAAGTGAATTCCGAAATCACCGGCCACGTCGGTGTGAAGCTCCACACCGGTGAGCAGAACGGACCGAACATCATTCCCAGAGAATGGGTCAAAGCCCTTCTTGAGAAGGATTTTCCGGATGCGAACATTATCGAGACCAACACCTACTATGACGGAGACCGCTACACGACGGAACTTCACCGCAAGACCCTGGAAGTCAACGGTTGGACTTTCCGCAAAGTGGACATCCTGGATGAAGACGGGACCGCACTGCTTCCCGTGAAGGACGGCAAATGGTTCAAGGAGATGAGCGTCGGAAAGAACCTTCTCGACTATGACTCCATGGTAGCTCTCACCCACTTCAAGGGCCACACCCAAGGAGGATTCGGAGGAAGCAACAAGAATATCGGCATCGGATGCGCTGACGGACGGATCGGCAAAGCATGGATCCATAC
>DBWN01000291.1:0-8590 GCA_002308935.1 Bacteroidales bacterium UBA1237
CGCACGAAAAAACGAGCAGCGCCGAGACTGTAAAAAGGATTACGGAAATACTCTTTTTCACCTCTTTTTCTTTTATGAATACAAGGTAAGTCCAAAAATCCAAAATCGGAAAAAATACCCATCACAATTCCAAAAAATGTATTATTCCGCTAAAATTTAGACTCTCGTTGCATTATCTTTAAATCGTTTAATATATTTTTGTGACATTAGAAAAGGAGTTCTACGCGCTCCTCCCAATCCATTATTAACTACTAAATAATTATCAACCACATGAATCTGAAAGCACGTTTCGCCATCGTGGCTCTGCTTCTGTTCTCCTGCCTGGTGGCAGGTGCCCAGAACGCCACGGTGAGGATTTCAGGAAAGATCCTGGACCAGAACGGTCAACCGATTCCCGGTTCATCCGTAAAACAATCCGGAACGACAAACGGAGTGATTACTTCTTCCGACGGCAGCTACACTCTCACGGTACCTGTCGGAGCGACTCTTGAAGCGGAGTCCCTCGGTTTCGGAATCCAGACCGCAACTGTGGTCCAAGGACAGACCACGTACAACTTTTCACTGTCAGAAGAGTCAATGGAACTCGATGAGACAGTCGTCGTCGGTTACGGAACACAGCGTAAAAGACTGGTTACGGGCTCGACTGTCAACGTCACCTCAGAACAACTCCAACGCCAGAGCATGACCCAGGTCACCGGAGCTCTCTACAGCTCGGTCCCTGGTGTGAACATCGTTCAGAGCAGCGGTCAGCCCTGGTCAGAATACAACATAACCGTCCGAGGCCTCAACACCACCGGCAGCGGACGTTCCCCTCTTATCGTCATCGACGGTGTGGCAGGAGGTGACCTTCGCAGCCTCAACCCGGACGATATCGAAAGCATCGACATCCTCAAGGACGCAGCATCTTCAGCCATCTACGGAGCACGTGCTTCAGCAGGTGTCGTCCTCGTCACCACAAAGCAGGGACAGAAAGGAAGGGTTTCAGTCTCCTACAATGGTTACATCGGCATCCAGAAACCGACCCTCAACGGAGTCCATCCCGTATCGGCGACCGAGTATCTCGACCTGGTTGACCGTTCGTTCATAGACAACGGAACCCTCCAGCCCGGTGAACACTACTACAATCTGGACCTTCTCATGCCGGTCCAGAAGGAATGGATCGAGAAGGGACAGTGGAACGGAACCGACTGGCTGGTCCAGGGAATCAACAAGAACGCCCCCACGACCAACCACTCCGTCAACATAAACGGCGGTAACGACATCATCCGTTACGCCCTGGGTATCTCGAAGTCGTACACCGAAGGAACCCTCGGAGCCCCCAAGCACACATTCTTCGACCGTACGACCATACGTCTCAACACGGAAGTCTCCCTGTGGAGGAAGAACGGCCGTGACATCCTCCGCTTCGGAGAAAACGCCACCCTCACCCTCACCGAATCCAACGGAGCCAGCGTCGGCGGACGTGGAAACACCGTAGGACAGACTCTCTACTACACCCCTCTGCTTCCCGCATACGAACTTGACGGAAAGACACTCTATACATATGAGTCACAGGTACGTGACAAATGGTCCATCGCCGACGGCGCGTACAACATCTCAGAAAGGGCCCTCCTTGAGCAGACCGAGAACAAGAGCTACCGCCTCCAGGGCAATGCTTATCTGATCCTGACCCCCCATCAGGACTGGACAGTGAAGAGCACCCTCGGATTCAGGTGGAACTCCTCCTTCGGCCGTTCATGGACTCCTTCCTACAGGGTCTCCGGATCCACATTCCAGGATTATGACCATGTAGACCAGAGCGCGAGCATGTCAAGCGGTTGGACATGGGAAAACACCGTGAACTGGAAACATGAGTTCGGCGACCACAGCATCGAAGCCCTCTTAGGCCAGTCCATGGAGGCCACGGGCGTTGGACTCGGACTGAGCGGAGGCCGTTACCAGACCCGTATGGAGACCTGGGAGGCGGCGAACCTGTCGTCCTCCGACTCCGAGATAAACTCCGGTATGGTGGACATCTCCGGAAGCAACACGGTCCCCTACACCCAGCTGTTCTCCTTCTTCACAAGGGCAAACTACAGCTACATGGACAAGTACCTGTTCACCTTCATCCTGAGGGCGGACGGATCCTCGAACTTCGCAAGAGGCCACCGCTGGGGATACTATCCTTCGGTATCCGCCGGATGGATCATCACCGAGGAGAACTTCATGTCATCAGTCAAAAGTTGGATGCCTTACTTCAAGATCCGCGCATCCTGGGGCCAGAACGGTAATGCGAACATCTCCGCTTTCCAGTACTCGGCCAACGTCTCCCTCGCAGGAGTGTATGACTTCACCCCCGACGGAAGTTCCATCTCCACGGGAGCATATCCTTCGATCGTCCCCAACCCTGACCTCAAGTGGGAGACAACCGAGCAGACCGACATCGGTTTCGACGCCAAGTTCCTCCGCAACCGCCTGGGCGCTACCTTCGACTGGTACCGCAAGGACACCAAGGACTGGCTCATCAACGCTCCTGTCCTCGGAACCTACGGAACCGGAGCCCCGATGATCAACGGTGGAGCGGTCCGCAACTCCGGTCTTGAGCTCGCCCTCACATGGAATGACAGGGTCGGTGAATTCAACTACAACCTCTCCGTGAACGGCTCATACAACAAGAACAAGGTCCTGTACATCAACAACTCCGAGGGCATCATCCACGGTTCGACCAACGTCATCGCACAGAACGTCTCCGCTTACAACACACAGGAGGCGAGGGTCGGAAAGCCTCTGGGATACTTCACCGGTATCGCTTCTGAGGGTATCTTCCAGAACCAGGCCCAGATCGACGCCTACAAGGCCAAGGGTTACGCATTCATTGACGGATACGAGAAGGCACAGCCGGGAGACGTCATCTGGATCGACCAGAACGGTGACGGACTCTATGACAAGGAAGACGTCGTCGAGATCGGAAACCCCCACCCGGATTTCAATCTCGGATTCTCGATGAGCTTCAATTACAAGGGATTCGACCTGTCGATCTCCGGAAGCGGCGCCTTCGGACAGCAGGTACTCCAGAGTTACCGTTCCTTCAGTGACACCCCGACACACAACTACACCACAAACTTCGTCAAGAGGCTGTGGACCGGAGATGGCAGTACAAACTCCTTCCCCCGCTTCGGGCACGGCAACGGCAACAACTTCCTCTGCAAGCAGTTCCTCGGTGACATCTGGTGCTTCGATGCCGATTATGTAAAGATCAGGAACATAACCTTAGGTTACGATTTCAAGAGGCTCGTCAAGAAACTCCCCGTCAACTCCCTGAGGCTCTACTTCACGGGACAGAACCTCATCACCTTCACCAAGTATGACGGTATGGATCCCGAGGTAGGATACGGCGGAGGCGTCTCCTGGTCATCTGGAGTCGACGTAGGTTACTATCCTGCTCCTAAGGTCTATATGGCCGGTATCAGCATCAAGTTCTAGCATACCCTATCTCATTAACATGAAACGTAACATGAACACAAAGATATTCACCGGAATCGCCCTTGCAGGGCTTTTGGTATGCGGATGTTCCGCATTCGACGATGTGCTGGACAGGACAAACTACACCCAGTACGACACTTCAACCTTCCCGAAATCCGAGAAGGACGCCATCGAGGCCGTCAACGCCATCTACTCGCCCATGGCGATGCTGTACACCGATCCAGAGAACGTATCGGTTTTCCGCAACAACATGGCCGGTGACGACATGTTCGGAGGAGGATCCACCACCAACGCTCCCGCACAGGCGATGGACCGCTTCATGGACAACAAGACCGACGGCGCGCAGAGCAACTGGAAACGTTCCTACAGCGGCATATTCCGTGCGAACTGGGTCCTCCAGGCCATTCCGGAAATGGACCCTTCCCTCTTCAGCAGCACGGAATTCATGAATTATCTCCTCGGACAGGCACACTTCCTCAGGGCATACTACTACTGGGAGCTCGTCGAGAAATACGAAGGAGTACCCCTGATCCTGGAGACCACCCCCGTGAACAATCCCAGGGCAAGCGCCGAAGAGGTGTACGAGAGCATCACCAAGGACCTTCTTGAAGCGATAAAGCTCATACCCGCCAAATACGGATACACCATGGAGGCCGATTATGCCGGAAGGGCGACCAAGTACGCCGCTGAAGGCATCCTCGCAAGGGTCTGGATGTTCTATACCGGATTCTACAAGAAATCCGACATGTTCGGGGTAACCAAGTCCGACGTCATCGGTTACCTCAAGGACGTGAGGGACAACTCAAAATTCGGCCTCGAGAAAGACCCTCGTGAAATCTGGCCATACACCAACGACTACGGCAGCGGCGTGGCATACGGGACGGACTTCGAGACCTATGTCAACAAAGAGAACCTCCACTGGGTGGGGAACCACTCAAAGGAGACCGTGTGGGGCGTCCACTTCAGCCTCCAGTCCAGCGGCATCGGGTACAACCGTATGGGAGTGTACTCCGCACTGAGGAACAAATCCTCAAGGCCTGACGGAAACTCCTATCCTTATGGTATCGGCTACACCAACGGTTCTGTCAACCCGAATCTCGTCAAGGCATGGGTCCAGGATCCAGATTACGGTCCCTCCGACAAGCGCCTCTGGGGAAGCCTGATGGCCGTAGACGACGCCGTGAAACGTCATCCCTGGATGGAAGGCCAGTACGTTGAGCTCCCCAATCACACCGGCAACCCCGGAAAGGAAGCTGAAAAGACCAATTTCTTCAACAAGAAATACATCGTCAGCGTATGCTATTCCGATGCGGAGAAGTCTTCCATCTACCAGAACTTCTTCTACGCTTACTCGAAGCAGTCCACCAGCAACAGCAATGAAAGCGCCAACCGCAACGACGTGATCGACCTGCGTTACGCCGACATCCTGCTGATGCTTGACGAGCTGGAGCAGACAGTGACCGGAATGAACCAGCTGCGCGCAAGGGCCGGGCTCAAACCCTATGACAGCTACTCGTTCGAGAGACTGCAGAAGGAGCGCAGGTTCGAGCTTTGCTTCGAAGGAAGCCGCTTCCGTGACCTGAGGCGCTGGTTCCCCGATCAGGCCGGTCAGATCATCTACGACAACCAGATCGGTGCTCCCATAGTGTACTGCGGCGTGATCGTCCCCGACGGATGGACCGACATACCAGGGAACGGAATAGTCGCACGTTACGCCAAGACAAGAGGATTCTGGAAGATATCCAACGCAGAGATAATCCTTTCCAACGGAGTGCTTGAAGAGACTCCGGGCTTCGGAGAGAACGACGACTGGCTGTTCAGCAACGGTTCACTCCCTTACAAGAACGCTTACTGATGATCATGAGTATAGGGGATGAGGGGCGGCATTCGCCGTTCCTGTCCCCTATCTTCAAAAACCTGAGACATGAGACTTATCAGATTATTCAGCACGGCTTGCCTATCCGCTATCGTGCTTGTGGGAGTGTCGACTGACCTGCTCGCCCAGCAGAAGCGCGACCCCTACATCGAGGCACAGCTTCAGCAGAACCGTTCGAGGGCGGCGATCAACACCCACTCCTATGAGTTCCTGCCGATAAAGGAGACTCCCGCCCCCAAGGGATACAAGCCTGTTTACATAAGCCACTACGGCCGCCACGGTTCCCGCTCCAACTGGGGAGCCCAGGGATACCTCAGGGTGATTTCCGCACTTGAGCAGGCCCAGGCCCAAGGGCTTCTTACCCCCGACGGGGAAATCTTCCTCAGGGAAGCCCGCGAGATATACACCCAGCACAACGGTATGGACGGACGCCTCACCCAAAGGGGTGTCAACGAACACCGCACCCTCGCTGAAAGGATGTACAACCGCTATCCTGCCGTCTTCAAGAAGTATTCGAAGAAGATCCGCAGCATATCCAGCACAGTCCCCCGCTGCATAATAAGCATGGTGGGATTCACCGACAGGCTGACTGAGCTCCAGAAGGACCTCGACATCCGCTGGGATACGGGTGAGACCTACATGCTCTACATCAACAACTCAGCCCCCGACACCGTCAACAAGGGTTCAAGGGTGCTTCTTTCCAGCATCTCCAGGGACTACACCCCGGATTCAGTCACCTTCTTCAAGAACATCTTCACCGATCCGGACAAGGCCAAGGCCATAACCGGAAGCGCAAGCCGCTTCCAGAGTTCCGCTCTCAGCATCGCCTGCATGGGAGAGTCCTTCGACGTGGACAACGACATGTACCGTTTCTTCCCGTTCGATGCCGTCTACAGGACTTACGAGAACAGCGCGATGTCCCTGTATCTGCAGCACTGCAACTCCGTCGAACTCGGAAAAGAGGCCGTATCCATTGCGAAGCCCCTCGTCGAGGACATAGTCAACAAGGCCGATGAGGCCCTCAAGACTGGAGAATATTGCGTAGACCTCCGCTTCGGACACGACTTCCCTATCCTCACACTCTTCGGATACCTGGGACTTGAAGGCGCCGGTGACCGTCTCACCATGGAAGAGGCCCGTTACAAGTGGTTCGCCACCGACTTCGTCCCCTTCGCCGCCAACCTCCAGATGATATTCTACAAGAACAAGAGCGGAAATGTCCTGGTGAAGTTCCTCGTGAACGAAAAGGAGACCCTCCTCAGGGGACTCAAGCCCGAGACCGGCCCATACTACAAGTGGGAGACAGTAAAGAACAACACTGAAGGATATCTTAGGCCATGAGAAGGATTCTGTTGATAGTGCTCACCGCAGCACTCGCACTGCCCCTCGCCGCGCAGAACCGCGACGTAGTGAACATCGTAATGGCAGACCGTAACAAGCTGGCCGGCTGCGAAGGCCCGTACCGTTTCGACGCACCGGCCCTCACTCCGGCACCGAAGGGTTACACTCCTTTCTACATCAGCCACTACGGCCGTCACGGATCACGTTACGCATGGAACGCCAACACCTATACGGTGATAAAGAACATGCTGGACGCCGCTGCCGCAGCAGGTTCCCTCACTCCCCGTGGAGAACGTCTTCTGAAGGACTACAACGACTTCGTGACCGTTCCCCAGATCAACGCAGGAGACCTTTCGGACCTGGGATATGAGCAGCACCGGGAGATCGCGAAGATAATGGCGAACTCCTTCCCCGAAGTTTTCGCGAATGGCGGACATGTCTTCGCCCGTTCGTCCACTTCCCAGAGGGCGATCGTCAGTATGAACGCCTTCACCGTAAGCCTCCAGCAGGTGGCCCCGAAGGTGGACATCACAGCGAACTCCAGAGCCCTCAACATGGTCGTCATCAACGCCGCTTCGGCTCCAAGGGCGGTCGCCAAGAGGTATCAGGGTTCAACCAAGACCCCCGAGTCCCTCGACGCTTTCAAAGCTAGGACTATTGATTTCGACGGTATACTGGACAAGATCTTCTCCGACAGAGGCTTCATGGAAGAGTCTGGCGGAAGAACGCAGTTCCTTTCCGAGCTTTTCACCCTGTGGGCCGGTTACCACAACTACACGGACTCGGATTTCCTTGAGGACATCTTCACTCCCGAGCAGCAGTTCGCTTTCTGGGAGATAGAGAACTACTCCTGCTATCTGAGCCACGGCGGTCAGCGTTACACGCAGATCTCGCTTCTTCAGGACGTAATCGACCTTGCTAACAGCGCGATCGCTGGCAACGGAAACGTAGCTGACCTGAGGTTCGGCCATGACACCGTGATGAACGCGTTCTACGCCCTTCTGAACATCAACGGCGCCGGTTACGAGCCCGACAAGGTAGAAGACCTCAAGTACTGGTTCCAGAACTACAACACTCCGATGGCGGCCAACGTGCAGTTCGTACTGTACCGCTCCAAGAAGAATCCGGAGATCCTTTTCAAGCTGCTGCACAACGGTGCAGAGGTCACTCTGCCCCAAATCCAGCCCGTCGACGGTCCTTACTACCGTTGGAGCGACTTCACAGCATGGGCAGCCAAGGTTGCAGCGGAGCATCCTCTGCTTCCCGCCGCTCCCGCTTCTGCAGCTTCCTCAACCCCCGCTAGACGTTATTAGACCTGCCTGTATGCAATCCGGGGCAACCCCCGGGGAGCGCTAACCAATTCTCACATACATTCACCAACAGTCCGGCTGCGATCCTTCGTGGCCGGGCTTTTTCTTTCGAAAGGGCGTGCCGTCATATCAAAAAACAATCATATTCTATCATATATGAACCACTGTGCGGCAAACTGCCCGAAGGGTGTTTCCATTGTTGTTCTTTCTGTTTAAATTAGCACAGAAACCAATCTCAATTCCATATGAAGAGACTACTTGCAACAGGATTGTGCGCCCTTTTTCTAGGAGTATTTTCCTCACTCGCACAATGGGGACCCGTTGAGATTCCCACACCCACGGACGGACTGAAAGACGCCTACAAGGATTATTTCATGGTCGGAGTGGCAGTCAACATGACCAACGTATCCGACCCCGACCAGATCGCCCTTATATTAAGGGAGTTCAACAGCATCACCGCCGAGAACGCGATGAAGCCCCAGCCCACGGAACCCCAGAAGGGAGTCTTCAACTGGGAAGACGCTGACAAGATCGCCAACTTCTGCCGGGAGCACGGTATAAAGCTCCGCGGACACAACCTGATGTGGCACTCACAGGTGGG
>DBWN01000291.1:8639-9218 GCA_002308935.1 Bacteroidales bacterium UBA1237
ATGAAGCACCATATCCAGGCGGTGGTGAACCGCTACAAGGACGTGGTATACTGCTGGGACGTGGTCAACGAGGCAGTGGCCGACTCCCCCGTATGGCCCGGCCAGAGCGAGCTCCGCAACTCCCCCATGTACCAGATCGCCGGTGAAGAGTTCATCTACAAGGCATTCGAGTACGCTCACGAAGCTGACCCCAAGGCGCTTCTCTTCTACAACGACTACAATGACGCAGAGCCCGCCAAGAGCCAGAGGATATACAACCTCGTAAAGAGGATGAAGGACGCTGGAGTACCCGTGGACGGTATCGGAATGCAGGGCCACTACAACATCTACTCCCCCAGCGAGAAGGAGATCGATGACGCGATCACCCTCTACTCGAAGATCGTGGACCATATCCACTTCACTGAACTCGACATAAGGGTCAACACCGAAATGGGCGGAGCTCTCCGCTTCAGCCAGGGCGCCGCACAGGTCGCCGACTGGGAGAAGACTCTCCAGGAGGACCAGTACACCCGTCTTTTCAAAGTCCTGCGCAAGCATAAGGACGTTATCGACTGCGTCACCTTCTGGAACGTCTCCGAC
>DBWN01000291.1:9348-9779 GCA_002308935.1 Bacteroidales bacterium UBA1237
CTCAACCAGCCCGGACAGCAGTACCCTATGGTGAACTCCCAGGGATACGCCCGCTTCAAAGTGAACGCACCCAACGCTTCATCCGTGATTGTCAGCCTCGGTCTCGGCGGAACAGGCGGAACCGTCCTCCGCAAAGCTGAAGACGGATCCTGGATGGGAACCACAGAAGGTCCCATGGACGAGGGATTCCACTACTATCACCTCACAATTGACGGAGGCGTCTTCAATGATCCGGGCACCAACAACTACTACGGATCCACCCGTTGGGAAAGCGGAATCGAGATCCCCGCACATGACGAGGCGTTCTATGCAGAAAGGGATGTACCTCACGGCAACGTACAGGAAGTCCGTTTCTGGTCAAAGAGCACCAACATGCTCAAGAGGGCCTTCGTCTACACTCCTCCACAGTACGAAAAGAGCAAGAAGAAATA
>DBWN01000248.1:0-151 GCA_002308935.1 Bacteroidales bacterium UBA1237
CAGGCAACACCCTGCACCGCGGAACACCATCAGAAATAAAAAGACCTCACAGCCATCTGGCCATGAGGTCTTTCTTTTACTTGCAAGAAGGATTACCTGATCTTCTTGTAACCGTAGGTGGCGGTGTCACCAAGCTCGATCTCGATCTTCA
>DBWN01000248.1:317-1427 GCA_002308935.1 Bacteroidales bacterium UBA1237
TTGACCTTGATGAGGATGGAGTTGCCTGCGCCCATTGCTATACCTTTCTCGAGGTACTTCACGTTGGTAACGAAGAGGTCGTCACCTACGAGCTGGCACCTGTCACCGATAGCCTTGGTGAGCTTGACCCAGCCTTCCCAGTCATTCTCGGAAAGACCGTCCTCGATGCTGTCGATAGGATACTTGGTGATGAGTTCCTCGAGGTAAGCGATCTGGCCCTCGGAGTCGAACTTCTTGCCGTTCGGGTCCTTAGGAGTACCGTTTGCGAGCTGCTTGTAGTCATAGAAGAACTTGTCGCCTTCCTTGACGCAGAACTCGGAAGCTGCGCAGTCCATAGCGATGGTAACGTCCTTTCCGGGAACATATCCAGCCTTCTTGATAGCCTCTACGATGCACTCAAGTGCGTCGTCGATACCGTCGAGCTTGGGAGCGAAGCCACCCTCGTCACCGACTGCAGTGCTCAGGCCGCGGGCTTTGAGCACCTTCTGGAGAGCGTGGAACACCTCTGCACCCATCCTGACACCCTCAGCCTCGTTGGCTGCGCCGACAGGACGGATCATGAATTCCTGGAAACATATGGGAGCGTCGGAGTGTGCACCGCCGTTGATGATGTTCATCATGGGGACGGGAAGCACGTGGCCGTTGGTTCCGCCGATGTACCTGTAGAGAGGAATTCCGAGATAGTTGGCAGCTGCATGTGCGACAGCCAGGGAAACTCCGAGGATAGCGTTAGCACCGAGATTGCTCTTGGTAGCAGTGCCGTCAAGCTCGATCATGGTCTTGTCGATGCCCCTCTGGTCGAGGACGGACATGCCGATGACAGCGGGAGCTATCTTGTCGTTGATGTTGGCGACAGCCTTGAGGACGCCCTTTCCGCCGTAGCGTTTCGGGTCACCGTCACGAAGCTCGAGAGCCTCGTTCTCACCTGTGGATGCGCCTGAAGGAACGGAAGCGACTCCGATGACGCCGCTTTCGAGTTCGACTTCACATTCGATGGTAGGATTGCCCCTGGAGTCGAGGATCTCTCTACCGAATACACTTACGATGTTGCTCATAATTGGATTTTTATTATTGATTGTACTATTTTGCCTTGCCCTGGTTGGCGACCGC
>DBWN01000248.1:1488-2290 GCA_002308935.1 Bacteroidales bacterium UBA1237
TCGTTGAACTCGAAGACATAGGGAACTCCTGTCGGGAGATTGAGGGATATGATGTCCTCGTCGGAAATGCCCTTGAGGTACTTGACTACTCCGCGGAGTGAGTTGCCATGGGCGACTACGATGATGCTGTCCATGGTCTTGAGGCCCGGGAATATGACTTCTTTCCAGTACGGAACAGCCCTCTCGATGGTGTCCTTGAGAGCCTCTGTACGGGGAAGGTCGCTGTCAGCTACAGCTGCATAGCGGGGATCCAGGCGGGGATTGCGGGGATCGTCCTCGGCGAGCGGGTTGGGAGCAACGTCATAGCTCCTGCGCCATATCTTCACCTGTGCCTCACCGTATTTCTCAGCGGTCTCGGCCTTGTTGAGTCCCTGAAGGTTGCCATAGTGCTTTTCGTTCAGTCTCCAGGTCTTCTCAACCGGAATCCAGTCAAGGTCCATCTTGTCGAGGATGTTGTTGAGAGTCTTGATAGCCCTCTTGAGATAGGAAGTGTAGGCTTTCTGGAAGGTGTAACCTTCGGCTTTGAGAAGATTTCCGGCTTCCTGAGCCTCCTGGACGCCTTTTTCACTGAGATCGACATCAGTCCAGCCTGTGAAGCGGTTCTCTTTGTTCCACTGGCTTTCTCCATGTCTTACAAGAACAATTCTTTTCATGATATCTTTGGAAATGTTAAGATTTTTCAATCTTCAAAGATAGTCATTTTCATGATATAAAAAAAACGCCCGGGCGTCGTCGTGACGTCCGGGCGTTCGAAAAACGGCAGCTGCCTACTCTCCCAACTGGTGGGTCAGTACCATCGGCG
>DBWN01000248.1:2298-2733 GCA_002308935.1 Bacteroidales bacterium UBA1237
TTCGGGATGGGAAGAGGTGGTTCCCCGCCGCAATGGCCACCGCAGTATAGTTCTTGGAAGAGCGAGACTCTCGAAACACCACTGTACTCCGAAACTCTTTGCCAACGAGTCTTTCTGTCTGACGACTACTTTTTTCACTTTAGACGTATGCTTCCCGGAAGAAGGTTCCCGGGATATTAGTACGGGTCGGCTAAGGACCTCACAGCCCGTGCACCTCCCGCCTATCAACGCGGTAGTCTCCCGCGTCCCTCAATGGAAGTCTTATCTCGGAGGGGGCTTCGCGCTTAGATGCTCTCAGCGCTTATCCCGTCCGAACGTGGGTACCCGGTGGTGGACCTGGCGGCCCAGCCGGTATGCCAGAGGTTCGTCCGGCCCGGTCCTCTCGTACTAAGGCCAGCTCTCCTCAAACTTCCTGCGCCCACAACAGATAGAGAC
>DBWN01000207.1 GCA_002308935.1 Bacteroidales bacterium UBA1237
CCCCTGCGCCCGTCAGGACGACCAATTTCTTCTTAGCCATAGATTTTGGTATATATTTGACGAATGATCTATACAAGAAAAAAGGCTACTTCATCTCGAAATAGAACTTCCTCACCCAATACTCGAACAGCGGATCTATCAGTTCAGGTTCATCCCTCTCATTGAAGGAGACGATCTCCTTTTTGATAAGGGCGTCCTTCAGCCTCTTGACATTGGCCGAAGAATTGAGCGAATAGTTCGCTATGACGTCAGCCGCGCTGAACTTCGTGTGCCCGTCAAGTATAGCCTTGAGAAGACTGACCTGGAATGTCGTGAGGTTGTTCATTGTCGCCATGAATCTGGGCTCATGGATGGAAATTATGATGTCAAGAGCGTCAAGCAGGGTAGCCTCGACAATATAACCTTTGGACAGTGAATCGCAGATCGAGATGAAATGGTTCATGTACCAGAGGTTTCCTCTGAACAGGCGGAAAGCTCCCAGAAGAAGATCCCTTTCCACGACTTTTCCACCCGACAGGAATCCCTTCACGAAATATTCCACAGCCTCTTTCGCATCCACTGGATGGAGCTGCACCCTATCGACGAGTCTGTAGAAGAACCTCCTTTCCTCGAAAATGTTCTTCATCGCATTGAGACAGGAGCCGTACAGAATGAACGAACACCTTGGTCCCTGCTGGCCTTGCATCTGGGAGAACACTTTCTCCATAGCTTTGTAGACCCTCTCCCCTTCCCCGGTCTGGTCAAGATTCTGGAACTCGTCCATCATCAGGATGATCGACTGCTTCTTTTCTGCGGCAAGTTTCCAGGGGAGCATCAACATGGAAGAGATGTCATTGTCATCAACATCCCAATTCATCGAGACTATCCGGTCATGGTCCGAGAACTCCCGCTGGTCAAAGACGAAATGCGTTCCGTCAAGATGACGGGTGATCAGATCCTTGTACTCAGTGGAAGTGGATGCGACTGTCCTCAGAAGGGTGGTTCCCATTCTGGTAAGGAAGGATGACAAGGACCTTATGTTAAGAAGGCTGAAATGTCCTATAAGGAACTGCTGTCCCCTCAACCTCATGTTGAAAAGGGTCTGCTGGATCAAGGACATTTTCCCGCTTTTGGGAGGTTCGTAGATGACGATCTGTTCGCCTTGGGCAAGAAGGTTAGCCAGAATGTTGCAGTCTTCCTTACGTCCGATGAAGTTCCTGCCTGTCACATATTTGTCATATATGAACGGAGAATCCATATCAGAAAAAAACTTTAGGGAACCGGTAAAACAAAGTTGTTACGCAAATATATCATTTTTTTGAGAGAGCGAGCACTTAAAAAGCAAATAAAACACAAAAAGATTAACGATTTTTGTCGGACGAAGAGCACTTTTGTTTGCTCATTTACAAAACTTTTACTGAAAATTTTGCAAATCCAAGGTTTTGACTTACCTTTGCACCCACTAAAGAAAAAGGGGGTGATTTTAAAATGATTATAGTACCACTCAAAGAAGGCGAGAACATCGAAAGGGCTCTCAAGAGATTCAAGAGGAAATTCGAAAAGACCGGAGCTATCCGTGAGCTTCGCGCACGCAAGAACTTCGTAAAGCCTTCAGTCAAGAAGAGGATCCAGATGCAGAAAGCTATCTACGTACAGCATCTGCAGCTTGAGGACGAGCAGTAGTTTTACGCGTCCTTGGACGATATACACAGGGGTGACTCATCATAGAGCCGCCCCTTTTTCGTACCCCGCTGGAAAAACACGGCCTTATTAGTCCGTTTCCCCGAATAGAAATATTATATTTGTAGGGATGTCCCCTAGCGGACGCCATTCAGGCAATGAGCGGTACCAACAATGAGAATCCCGGCAACCCCGCCGCAACCAGGAAGCGCAAGCACCGCTTCTTGAAAGGTCTGCTCATTACCATCGTTCTTCTGGCGGCAATAATCTTCGGCGCGATCCAACTGATCCTCAGTCCGTCATTCCTCACCAAGGCTGTGACCAGGATAGCCTCTTCATACGTTGACGGAGAGGTCAGCTTCGGCAAGATAGAAGCTTCAGTTTTCAAGAGTTTCCCCTTCGTGCATGTCAGCATCGATGATTTCTGTTTGACATATCCACATGACAGGTTCGCCGGATTCGATTCCTTGGGGGTGTCGAACGCTCTCCGGCAAGAAGGCCGGAATCCTGTCATGGACACTCTTGCATCATTCCGTAACCTGACCGTTTCGATGAATTACGTCGCCGCCCTGAAAGGCGACATAAAGGTCCATTCCGGAGAAATCTCCGGAGCAAGGGTGTTCGCTCATCTGTTCGATGATGAAAATGCTTCCTGGAATGTTTTCAAAAGTTCATCAGAAGACAGTTCCGCTCCTCTTCCGAAGGTGGTCCTCAGGCACATAGCTCTCAAGGATGATCCGCACGTGGTTTTCACTGACATCAAAGACACAGTCTTCGTACTGGTCGACGCGAAGAGCCTCGCCTATGACGGGACTATCGACATCTCCGACCTCAGCAAGCACAAAATAGCCTTCCAGGCCGATGAGGCTGACGTCAAGTTAAGGCTTCCCGCTGACTCGGCATCAGTAGCCCTTAAGCACCTTGGCATAAACCAAACGAAGAAAGGATATGAGGTGGACGCGTCGGCGGATGCCCTTCTTGCCTTGGCAGGCAAAAGCGCCCTGTCTCTGCCGCTGGACCTTTCCGGAGTGGTTTCATTCCCGGAGAATGATTTCAGAAGCATATCCGTGAAGAACCTTTACGCCAAGGCCGCGATGCTTGAACTCACCGGAGAGGGTGACATCAAGATGTACGGGGACAGCACTTACATAAGGGCAGAGGCGCTGATTGACGACTGCCCCGTAAAAGAGGTTACGGACTATTTCGGGAACTTCCTCCCGAAAGAAGCCAAGAACCTGAGGACAGACGCGGTGATTTCCCTCACTGCTCTCTGCGACGGAATGTACATTCCTTCGACCAACACCCTTCCCGAGCTCATCGCCCAGATCAATATCCCCAAGACTTCAGTAGCGTATAAGGGACTAGATTACAAAGGCATCATCGCGACCGACATAAACGCCATGACGGACAATTACGGCAGGTTGGCCGTCACTCTGGATGACCTAGAACTGGATATCGCGGGAATACGTTTCAAAGGCAAAGGAAGCGCCGAAGACCTTCTTGGGGAAGACCCTCTATATTATGTTGATCTCGGTGCCGAAGCCGCCCTGGACGCGTTCAAGGATTTCCTGCCGGAAGGGATGACCGCGACGGGTGACATTACTGCAGGTCTGGAAGGATTCATCCTCCAGTCCGACATCGACCCTTACAATTTCGCCAGGGCGGACTTGCAAGGATTCATACGAAGTGACGGGATCACCTTCATAGATGAACCCGATTCCCTATACGCGTTCCTTGACAAGACGGACCTTCATCTCGAGAAATTCGCTGACGGTCTTCTCAACTCGGGTTCATTGGGAATAAAAGGTACAGTGGACAGTCTGTACGCAACCTACGGTTCCACCATGTTCATCCGTGGAAGGAAATTCTCACTTGCCGCCCAGAACGCCAAAGAGACCATGTCCGAAGAATTCGGTGAGGAGATGCACCCGATAGTGGGGAACCTCTCAGCAGAGAGCCTTGCCATGACCGGAGAAGACTCCCTGTATGTCGGCCTCAAAAACACCAGAAACGCATTCAAGTGGTCGACCCGCAAGAGAGGTGAAGTACTGTCCCCCCTCCTCGCAGTTTCGAGCGGAAACTCTTCCATAGGGTTCAGACAAGGGGTCAACAGGGCAAGTCTGGAAGAAGTCGGCATCAATTTCAGCGCCCTGATGACTGCAACTGAAAGGAACGCCAGGCGGGACGCTCTCCTGGATTCGTTGGGGAAAGTTCATCCCGGCATTTCACGCGACTCCCTTACGATAATCGCAGGCATCGACAGCAGAAGACCCCAAAGGAGCAAAAGCTTAAGACAGGACGATTTCGGACGGGCCGGCGATATCAACATACAGTTGGGAGAAAGCCTGACCCAGTACATAAGGGACTGGGATCTTAACGGGACACTTACAATCGACAACGGTCTTGTCATAACACCGTACTTCCCGCTGAACAACACATTGTCCGGCTTCGGAGGGACTTTCAACAACGACGAAATCAAAATAGATTCCCTTACAGTTTATTCAGGAGAATCCGACGTCAGCGCCAAAGGAAGGCTTTCAGGGCTGCGTAGAGCCATACTGCGCAAGGATCTGCTCAATCTCGAACTCACCCTCACCTCCGACAGGCTCAATGCGAATGAACTTCTCGGAGCTTACGACGCCGGAGCGAGGTTCGTCCCCGAATCAAAGGATGCCGCCATGGACGAGAGCGTTTCAGACCGGGAATATCTCGCGCAGGTTGCCACGGACACCCTAGCGAACTCCACTCCGGTGACCTATTCCCTGATAGTTGTCCCTTCCAATCTGGACGCCAAGATATCCCTTCAAGGAAACGAGATCGACTACTCGGACCTCATAGTGGACTGGTTCGCTTCGGACATCAACATGAGGGAAAGATGCCTCCAGATAACCAACACCGTCGCGACGTCCAATATGGGAGACATCTATTTCGAGGGATTTTATTCCACAAGGAGCAAGGATGACGTGTCAGCGGGATTCGACCTGAACCTTGTTGACATTACGGCTGACAAGGTGATCACACTTATTCCTGCCGTGGACAGCATCATCCCGATGCTGAAGAATTTCAAGGGAATGCTCGATTGTGAGATGGCCGCCACAACACAGCTGGACACGAACATGAACTTCATCCCCCCTTCCATAAACGGAGTCCTAAAGATCGCCGGAACCGACCTCTTCCTGGAAGCTGACGGAGGCATAAGGAAACTCGCCAAGACACTTATGTTCCGCGACAAGAGGATAGGACACATCGATGACATGTCGGTCCAGGGCCTCATCGGAGACTCCAAGATAGAAGTGTTCCCCTTCATCCTGGGAGTAGACAGGTATCTTCTGGCAATGAGCGGAATCCAGAACTTCGACCAGAGTTTCAGATACCATGTGTCAGCCCTCAGGTCCCCCTTGCCGTTCCGGTTCGGAATAAACCTCTGGGGCAACTTCGATGACTGGAAGTATTCCATAGTAAAAGCGAAATACAAGAGTGCGAACGTCCCGGTGTTCACCGCTCAGCTTGACCAGATGCAGGGGAATCTTGTGGAATCGATCCACAACATTTTCTCAAGGGGTGTCGAAAGGGCCGTCGCTCAGAATGAGGCGGAAAGGGGTGCCATAGACGACAAGAAGGGCGACCTCGGATATAATGACTCCCTCGAGAACGAAAACCTTACAGCCGACGAGATGTCACAGATCGATTCTCTGCAGAATGCTGATTCCATTGCAGACAGCCTGGCTGTGAGCGGTGCCGGAATCCAGGAAGGCTCGAAAACAACTACGACACGTACTTTGGATTCAGCACTGAACGCAAGGTTTGACGCTGTCACTTCTACCATGGCGGCCGGCAACGCTTATTCACTCTCACAGAAACAACAGCAGCGCCTTATAAGAAAAGAAGACAAACGCCAGTTCAAAGAGTCCCTGCAGGGCCTCACATGCTGCCAGAAACTCAAAGCCCGGATCAGACGATGCCGTGAAAAAAGAAAGAACCCATGAACAGTAACGAATACTTGGAAATAAGCCTGTTCTTCACACCATTCGATGAAGAGTACGCTTACATTATCGAGGCGGAACTCTCAGACCTCCCCTACGACTCTTTCATGATAGACGAGACGGAGGGTGTCCAGCCTTGCCTTAAAGCATACATCGGCAAGGAGGATTATGACCCCAGAGCCCTTAAGTTGGTACTGAGCGCACTTGAAAGGAAGGTCACATTCTCCGCCAATATGGTGCCTCCCCAGAACTGGAACCTCAAATGGGAACAGGAGTTCACCCCTATCGTGATCGGAAGCGATGTCCTGATAAGGTCCTTGAACCACTCGGATGACGACATAGCCCTTGCCAGAATCGAAGCCGGGGTCAAGTCCCGCAGAAGCCGCTACAATATAAAGATCAATCCCCAGATGGCCTTCGGTACAGGCCATCATGAGACAACGAGGATGATGATCCTCTCGATGATCGCAAGAAAAGAGGAATCCATACGCGGCAAGGTAATACTTGACATGGGCTGCGGAACCGGTATCCTGGGAATACTTGCCGTGAAGATGGGAGCCAAGAGGGCGTACGGCATCGACATAGATGCTGTCGCCGCCCAGTCCGCCTTCGACAACGCCTACCTCAACAGGGTGTCACGCCGCTTCGAAACCTACTATGGGGACGCTTCGCTTCTGCAGATGGGGAAATACGATACCATCCTTGCGAACATACACCGCAACATAATACTGCAGGACCTGCGGACATACCTGAGGAGCCTGCGCAAAGGCGGCACACTGATACTCTCCGGATTCTATGACACCGATTGTGCGGACATCATTTCGGAAGCGGAAAAGCTCTCCCCGGGCATATCTGCGGAAAGGACACTGACCGAGAAGACCGTAGCCGACGGTAAGACTTGGGCATGCATCACCCTTGTTACAGAGTGAAACCTTTCCGGTCATACTATAGGAGTCAAAAGGGACGATTTGCGTATTTATTAAAATGTTGCAAACATTACAAAACGTTATAATCCCCAAATTATTTGGCAAAAAGAATTCAATTTTTTTTCTTTGTTTCGAGGAGCAGGAAGGTCCCGCTACCCAACGAACTTATAAATCGATATCGCCATGTATTACACAGCTGAAAGCTACGTCAAGGAATTCATGGATGGAATCATCGCCCGCAATCCAGGTGAGAACGAATTCCATCAGGCAGTAAGAGAGGTTGTAACCAGCCTCGCACCCTACATTGTCGCACACCCTTATCTTATCGACCGCAAAATCATGGAAAGGATCGCGGAACCCGAAAGGACTGTGATCTTCAGGGTTCCTTGGATCGATGATGAAGGAAACGTACAGGTCAACCGTGGCTTCCGTGTGCAGATGAACAGCGCTATCGGCCCTTATAAAGGAGGTATCCGTTTCCATGCTTCCGTAAACCTCTCAATCATGAAGTTCCTCGCTTTCGAGCAGACCTTCAAGAACTCCCTTACCACTCTTCCTATGGGAGGTGCAAAAGGTGGTTCAGACTTCAACCCTCGTGGAAAGTCCGATGACGAGGTCATGAAATTCTGCCAGAGCTTCATGACTGAACTCTTCCGCCATATCGGCAAGGACACTGACGTTCCCGCTGGTGACATCGGTGTAGGCGGACGCGAGATCGGTTTCCTGTTCGGCCAGTACAAGAGGCTCCGCGACGAGTGGGGCGGTGTACTCACGGGCAAGGGACTCGGCTGGGGAGGAAGTCCTCTCAGGCCTGAAGCTACCGGTTACGGCCTCTGCTACTTCACCCGCGAAATGCTCAAGGACCTCGCTAACGACTCCTTC
>DBWN01000085.1 GCA_002308935.1 Bacteroidales bacterium UBA1237
CATCCTACTTTTTGTCCACATGACCGCATTCTTCTTCGCCGACCGCCTTGCTTTATGAGTTCCTATCTCCAGATGCGGATTTGAATTATTATTTACCCCAATGTTTACCCCTGATTGCACGGGTGAAACAAGCATTGACCAAAAAATCAGTTAACCTTATGCTCACCACAAAGGTACTGCTAATAACTTTTACAACCTACTTTTTACATTAATCAAAAAAAGATCTATATTTGCATTACGAAAAAAGTCGTAACGAAAAGATGCGAAGTATGGAGAATCCTTTCAAGTTTGGCACGATCGTAGAGGAAGAATATTTCACGGACAGGGTGAAGGAGGTCGCCTATATCAAGGAATTTGTGAACAGCGCAAACCATCTAGTGATCATCAGTCCACGCCGTTTCGGCAAAAGCAGCGTGGTGACAAAGGCTGTCAAGCAGACGGGCAGAAGGCATATAACCGTGAATCTTCAGCAAGTGACATCGGTCTCCGATATGTCCGCAAAGCTGCTGAGGGAATTTTTCAAGGTACACCCACTGGAGCGTGTACGCCATTTGATTACGCACTTCCGCATTATACCTACCGTATCTTCGAATCCTATTTCCGGATCGATGGATGTGTCTTTCCAGCCGGGCGTTGATGACAGTGTTGTTCTAGAGGATGTGATGACGCTGATTGAGCAGGCACATTCGGAACAGGACCGCATCATCATCGTGCTGGACGAGTTCCAGGAGATTCATGACCTGGCCCCCAAGCTGGATAAGACTCTTCGTTCGATCATGCAGGAGCAGAAACATATCAATTATATACTGCTGGGGAGTCAGGAGAGCATGATGACGGATATCTTTGAGAACAAGAAGTCTCCTTTCTACCATTTCGGTGAAATGATGCGACTGGGAAAACTGCCGCGTGAGGACTTCCGCCGCTACCTGTCCGAACGTCTTGCCGGAAGCTATCCGGACACGTGTGAGGCATTGGCCGACAGGATCCTGGACTATACGGGATGCCACCCGTATTATTCACAACAGTTGGCTGCAAATGTGTGGCAGATTGGTGTATTGCAGCCGGACATCTCAGATCCTCTCAGAGCCGCTGTCGACCATATCGTCACTACCCATGGATTGGATTATGAAAGGCTTTGGATGAACTTCAAAAGGACAAACAAGTGGATCCTGCAGCGACTGTCATCCGGGAAGCCCTTTCAAACGGGAGAGTATCGCACAAGCACGGTCTATAGCGCGCTGAAACGGATGCAGAAAGATGGCTATGTAATATACTCTGACCGCTATGAGATGGAGGATCCATTCTTTCGCGAGTGGATAGTTAGAGAAAACAAGTAGTATTGGCTATATTCTCATCTTTGATACATCCATTTAGACATATCGAGTCCCCAAACCGCTGAGAAGGCGACTTGGGGACTTCGTTTTTGAGCAACTTTGTAGCTATTTTTCCATGAGTCGGGTTAATTTGAAGATTTTTGATTCCGCAATAATGGATCTCATTCTCTGTTTGGAGACAATCTCCATGTCGGCCCTGAAACCGACGCCTCCCCGATTCACTTTCTTTGCCAGATACTTGTAAAGGATGAGCGCCAGGAAGCATGTGAGAAAGTGTGCCTTGATACGGTCGTCCCTCTGGGGATACACCGGACACGCCTCGAGGTCTGTCTCCGTGATGCGGAGGCAGTCTTCAATTATCCACCTCCCCTGTTGATGCGGATTATCTCACCGGGAGCGTCCTCAAGGTCGGTGCAGGTGCATTCGGAACGGGACCGCATCTATGAAAAGAATGGAGAGGAATTGCAAGACGTGTGCAACACCTCTCCATTTTGATTGTTTTCGGTATTCGTTCTATTCTATCCAGCCTGTATACTCATCAGCACCTTCATATCCCGGATTCTGCTTGAACTTATATTCCTCTCCGGCACCGGCGGAAAGGTTGATCTGCTCGGTCGGAATCGGAGCGAAACCCTTTGTTATTTCGAAACGCTTCCCGTAGCCGCCATTGAAGTCGCTCGCATGGTTCGTGCTCTTATTTCCCTTGAAGTAGCAGACAACGCCTTCCTGCTTGTCCAGTGCAGCTTTTGCGTATTCCACTCCGTAGCGGCGCAGGTCTCCGAGTCTTACACCTTCAAAAGCAAGTTCCCAACGGCGTTCGTTGCGGAGATTCTCTTCAGTAAGGGCTTTAGCAGGAAGTCCAGCACGGGCTCGAACCCTGTCGAAAGATGCCTTGTTTCCGTTGATTTCGGCATCCATAAGCAGAACCTCAGCGAAACGGATCAGTACCATGTCGTCGCAGAAGTTGTACTGATAGTCATCCTTAGTCCATGAAAGGTTGTTGTACATGACCTGAAGATAAGACCACCTGATGGTTCCGTTGTTGTCCCTGCCCATAACTGGCATGACCTTCGTCTGATAATAACCGGTTTCCTGGCAATTGTCACCTTTCACTCCGTATTTATAGCCCCTCACGAAATCATCCGGGTACATGATGGACGCTTCGCGGCGAGGGTCGTCCGGTTCGATGGTCTCCCATTCCTTGACGAAGGCAGGGCTGACGGGGCAGTTGCCGTATCCGTAGCTCAGAGGGAAGGTGTCACCGTTCTGGCATTTCTGCTTGTTGCCGCGGACACCGCCGATGAAGAGGGCTGTCTGGTTGGAATATCTCCTGTAGGGATCATTTGCGCTAAGGGCGTTGAACTTGATGACGAACATCGATTCAGGGTTGACTTTTCCGTCATCAGCCACATACTCGTATCCTTTATCCTTCCACTTGACCGGGCAGAGTTCATCGGCCAAAGTGATACGGTTGCTGTAGGGCCACAGGTTGTGGAAGTCGGGAACCAATGAATATCCTGAATTCTCCACACAGTCCTTGATATATCCTCCCACTTGAGCCTTGGTAAGTTCCGTACCGTCAGGAAGGGTTACGACTTCGTCATTATAGAATCCAGAATAGAACAGGTAAACACGGCCAAGAAGGGCTTCAGCGCAGTATTTGTCAACATGACCATCTCCATTGGACCTCTTTGAAGGCATGATGCTTATGGCAGTCTTGAGGTCAAGCATTATCTGTCCCCAAAGTTCTTCTCCTGAAATCTGGGGAAGAGTGGGATCCGCCACTGTAGTCAGAGGGCAAGGGACATTCCCGAACTGGCTCGCCAGCTCGTAATAGTAATAGGCACGCAGGAAAAGAGCCTGCCCAGTGAAATCATTCTTCTTCTCCTCGGAGATGAAATCGCAGTCTTTCAGCACTTCGAGAGCACTGTTTGCCCTCGCTATTCCCACGTAGCGCTGTTTATATACACCGTTGTATCCATCGCCTTGCTTGAGCATCATATCAGCAGCCTGGATGATGGAGACGTTCGCACCATCGCCCCCGAGGCACTCGTCGGCTGTCGCCAATGCCCAAGGATAGTGCCAAGTGACTTTATTCGCTTCCTGAATGGCGTTCAGGTTATTGTAGATACCGGTCACCATCTGCTCCACCTCTTCAGCGTTCGAAGGGAAGTCGGCCGTTGTCTTTGACATATAATTGGTAGAATCGAGAAGGCTCTCACAGGAGGAAAGCAAAAGCGTCAATGCGGCAACAGCCGTTATTTTCAATATCGTTTTCATTTCAGACACTGTTTTTAGAATTTGATGTTAACACCCACGAGAATGGTGCGAGGCTGAGGATAGAAACCGAGGTCGATGCCCTTGGCCCAGGAATCGAATCCGCTGGAAGTTCCAACTTCAGGATCCATACCCTTATATCCCGTGATAGTGTACAGGTTCTGGCCCTGGACATAGAGACGGAGCTGACCGAACGGGGAGTTCTTCCACAGTCTGTTGAAATCATATCCGAACGTAACTGTCTGGAACCTGAAGAAGTCACCGTTCTCAATGAACATATCGGTATTGAGACCTTTGCTGTTGCTGGAATACAGGATGGGCAGCCTGTTGGATGTACCCTCACCGTGCCAGTAGTCAAACACTTCTGTGGTATAGTTCTGATAAGGTCTGTGACCGTACTGTCTCCATGCACGGAAGATCTGGTGACCGAACATACCATATCCGCTGAGGTCGAAATCAAATCCCTTGTAATTGATGGAAATGTTAAGACCTGCCGTGAAATGAGGGTTGGGATCACCGGTCATGGTCTTGTCATCGTCCTGATTGAGTGTGCCGTCACCATTGAGGTCAAGGACCTTGAGGTCGCCAGGTTGGGGATTGTCGCTGATAGTCGGTTTGCCGGCTGCCAACCATGCGTCAAGTTCTTGCTGGGTCTGGAACACACCGTCCGTGACATAAGTATGGAAATATCCGATCGGATAGCCCACCTCGGCACGATACAGTTCGGATGCCTGCTCGACGACTGCACGGCCATGGATGACACCCTCCCCGTTAGCGATACGGGTAACGGTGTTTTTGTTGTAAGCCCCGTTCACGCCGATGCTGTAGAAGAAATCCTTGTTCACCTGGTCGCTCCAGGTAAGGGCAAGTTCGACACCGGTATTGCGCACGTCTCCGCCATTGATATAAGGGGCGTCGGCACCATAGTGGCCCATAATAGGGGCTTTCACCAACCAGTTCTTGGTATCCTTCTGATACCAATCGAAGGTCAATCCCAAGCGGCTTCCGAAGAAACGGGCGTCCAGACCGAAATCAAGCTGTTGAGAGGTCTCCCAAGTAACATCGGGATTGGCAAGCTTGTCGGCATAGGAACCGTTGCTGAGCTGGTCGGTAATGCCGTGGGCGAAACCGTATCGTCCGTCATTCGGGCCGACCTGAACTGTTGCAAGATACTGGAAGTTGTCAATTGCGCAGTTACCGTTCTGGCCCCAGCTTCCGCGGAACTTCAGGAAGCTGATGGTATTGCTGAGTCCAGCCATCCAAGGCTCGTTGGTCATCACCCAACCGGCGGAAACAGAGGGGAATGTGCCCCAGCGGTGACCGGGAGCGAAATTGGATGAACCGTCACGGCGAAGGATGAAGGACAGCATATACTTCTCGGCGTAGTCATAGTTGATACGTCCGAAGTACGAAAGCAGGCCGCTGTCACTCCACGGGGATCCTTTGACCTTGCTTTCCGTGATGAGACCAGTCATATTGCTTACATAGGCGTGAGTAGGATCGTTAACCCATTTTCCGCCTTCCCTGCCGGCACCGACAGTCGCACCGTAGCCGGAGTGTTCGATGGACATACCGGCCATTGCGTCGAAGTTGTGCTGGCCGAAATGGAACTTGTATGCTGCAGTATTTTCCCAGGACCAGTTCCATCCGATGCCCGCCTCCTGCGATACCTTGTCAACATCGAGGAAAGTGGTGGAATTGGCTTGATAGGTCATATCGTAGGAGCGCCTGCTGTTGGCGCTTGCCTTATAATTGAACTGGCTCTTGACAATCAAGTCCTTAATGGGCTGGACTTTAACGTTGGCGGACATATTCAACCCATAGTCGCTTCTCCAGTTGTTGCCTTGGCTTGTTTTCGATATCACATACAGCGGGTTCTTGGCGTCGCCGTCGAACTTGAAAATGCCGTAAGCCGAATAGTCGTCAAAGGACGTATACTCGCCGTCGGACCTGCGCATGGGAGCGAGAGGATTCGCTGTCAGCGCGTCGAACATGTTGTTGGAGTACTGGTTGCTGAGGTTGATACCGCTCTTCTCGCTATAGGAGAAGGTCAAGTTTTCACCTATAGTTATAATGTCGAGGTCGTCCTTCTTGAGAACCACGTGATCGGAGTTCAGACGGACCGTAGCTCTCTTGTAATTGGAAGCGGCCGGTTTGCCGAAGATACCTTCCTGGCTGGTGAAGCTGACACCCATCGAAAACTTCGACCTGTCAGATCCACCTGTGAGATTGATGGCGTGATTGGAAACTGGAGCATTGTCGTTATGGAACTCGCGGATCCAATTGGTACCTGTGAAAGAACCGTCCATGATGCTCTTGTAAAGATCGGGGCTGAGAACGGAAGAGAAATCAGTAGGAGTAAGCCTGTTGTTCTTCTCTGCGGTGTTGATCACCTCGATATACTGCTTCGCGTTCAGGACCTGCGGAATGATGGGCGCGTTCTGCCACCCGACATAGCCGTCGTAACTGACCTGAATCTTGCCTTCCTTCCCCTGCTTGGTGGTCACAAGGATGACACCGTTCGCAGCTCTTGCGCCATAGATGGCCGCTGAAGCCGCATCCTTCAGGATATCTATGCTTTCGATGTCGGAAGGGTTGAGGTTGCTGATGTCTCCGCCGGCAACACCGTCGATGACATAGAGAGGCTTATAAGAGCCGATGGTACCCATACCACGGATGTTTACATTGAATCCGTCACCGGGCTGACCGGTATTGGCGATGATGCTCACACCGGGCGTCGAAGACTGCAATGCTCCAAGCGCACTGGTGCTGTTGAGCTTCACAATGTCATCGCCCTTGACCTGGATGGTCGAACCGGTGACAAGTTTCTTCTTCTGGACGCCATAGCCGACGACAACAACATCTTCGAGGAATTCCGAGTTGCTGCTGAGCACGACATTGATGACACTGCTTCCGTTCACGGCCACTTCTTTTGTATCATAGCCGAGAGAAGAGAATACCAGAATCGCGTTAGCATTCGTGATAATAGTGAAATGGCCGTCAAGATCGGAAACAGTACCGTTGTTCGTTCCCTTTTCCTGAATACCGGCTCCAATCACCGGCTGGTTTGTCTCATCGACAATACGGCCACTCACGCTCAGGGACTGGGCGGATGAGCTGAGAATTGCACCGAAGACAAAAGCCAACGAAACGCAAAATCTCATCAATACAGTTTTTGGTAATAGCTTCATAAGTGATTTATTTTGAATTTATTAGTGTATATCTTCCAATGTTCTGGCACTCTCGCAAAGGTTCCGGTAGAACTTCCGGAAGTCACTCCATCTGTAATAGGGATAAAGGTCTCCTGGCAGGGGAAGCGTCACCTCGCGTCCGCACAGGAGCGCCTTGACAAGGATTTCAGCACCAGGTTTCCTGCTTTTGTAGAAAATCAGTTGGATATTTCCGGCCATACAGGTGTTGTAGTTCTGATACACGTACTTGAAATCGTCCGGATCGGCTGGGACCGTCAGAGAGCCGTCAAGGCCCAGGAGGATGTTGAGCGGACCCAGATAAGAATCGTGCCCGAAACGCAGATCCGCGATTTCAGAACTTCTGCCGGAAATCACCGCATCCGCCCTGTCCAGGATGTCCTCGACGATAGGAACCGCTATATAGCGTTTTGACCAGTAATGACGATAGGCGCCTGCGTTTGACAACTCCCACCGGCTGAAAATTTCATCCGGAGAATAGGGTTCCCCCATCATACCCTCATGCCCGATGCTGGGAAGGGAGGTATAGAAAGTGCTCATCGTAGACTGAATTCCCGTTGCTTCCATTTCGCCCAACGTCCCTTCCTTGAAGAACATATTCACGAACGGCTGTTTCCTGGCGGCAGGGCTGGTGGAAACGGAGGGCTCGCCCGATACGGGGAAAGGTTCCGGATCGCAGGTCCATTGCCGGGGATTGTCTTTTGAATCCGGGACGACAGCTCCGAGCGTCTCTCTGGAAGCCCTCTGAAAAATATCCAGTTTGCTGTTCAGTCCGGCCAAAGACTGGCAGAAGGCCGCCATGCTGACGATGCATCGGCCCTCAAGGGAGGAGAACGCTTCTACGTGTCCGCCTTTCTTGAATATCGCGGGGAAAGAATCGTACATCGTTTTTGCGACGCGCACGTGCTGGTCATATCCCAAAGGTGTCAGTTCCGTGACTCTGGCGGTCAGTTCCGGAAGGATGGAAGAAAATTGCCGATAGAATGTCTCCCCGGCTTCCGTGAGAATCCCTTTGGTGTGCGCCTCAGTCATAAGCGAGTCTATGCGCTTATATAAAGAAGTCTCCCAATAATATCGGGATCCATGACGGCCGTAATGACTGATGTAAAACGGCTTGTACCCTTTGGGTGAAGGGGTTTGCCTGTAGGTTTCGGCAGGATAAGGAAAATCATTGCCGTATGACCTCTGCGGATTCGCAAAGACTTCCTCGCGGACATCAGCTCTCTGCCCCCAGACAAGCAGGAACGGAAAGAGCAATAATACGATCAGTAAAATCTTTTTCTTCATGTCGCAAAATTATCCAACACCCATGTCAACGATGGTAAATTATGTTGCAAACTGGTGCCATCCACGTCTCATTTTGTTATATTTGAAGCATGAAACGCCTGTTACCAAGCCTTGTCGCTGTATTATTCCTGTTGATTTGCACATCTGTGGATGGCGCGGAGTTTCGTCGTCTGACCATAAACGACGGCCTGTCCGACAACAGCATATACGTAGTATTCAAGGACTCACGAGGTTTTCTGTGGATAGGCACACACGTAGGGCTCAACCGTTATGACGGTTTCCGCTTCAAGCATTTCTTTGAAGGGCCGGATGCGATTCCTGACAATTCCATCAATGACATCTTCGAAGATTCTGAGGGACACCTTTGGATCCATACGCCTCTGGGATACTCCTATATGGACCTTGCCGATGAGCGTGTAATCCAGGATCCTTCCCCTTGGTTGGCGAGCCACGGGATCACGGATAGAATCGAAATCATGAAGGTCGATGCCCTCGGTGACATATGGGCTGTGTACGGTTCTACCTTATATAAAATAGACCTCCGCTCGGACAAGACCGAATCGTGGACCATTGAAGGCAAACCCGCCGATATCCGAACTACCGACCTGATCTTCTCTGAGGATGAAATCACTGTCTGCTGCTTCGACGGACGCATCATCCGCATCGACCCTGCCACGATGACGGTCTCATCAGTGGAGTCCGATATCACTCCGGGAACTGATCAGCTGGACCACAACTACCGACTTTTCAAAGACTCCGCTGGCCTGGAAATCATTTACACGGGAGAAGTCTCCTGGACCCACAATACCGTCACCGGCGAATGGAAGTCACACAGTCTGTTGATCAAAGACGTAACGTCCGACGCCTCGGGGCGCGTCTGGATCGCCACAGACCATGACGGTCTGCTGACTTACATCCCCGGAGAAGACACTGATGGCATCTTCAATCATGAACAGTCATCCGAAACTCCCTTCATAGGCGAATGCATCCAGTGCGTTTACTGCGACAACAACGGCGTAATGTGGCTCGGTACCTACAAGAGCGGGCTGAGCTTCATTTACGACGGCAAAAACACATTCGCCCTCACACCTCTTGAGGATGTCACCACAGTCGTGGAAGACAACTCCGGAATAATCTGGTGCGGCACCGACGGGAATGGTATTATCCGCTATGATCCTGAAACCGGGATGCGTACAGATCTCCGGCTGGATCAGAACAAGCTGCTTTCCGATATCATGGTGAGCAGCACGCTTGCCCCTGACGGCTCCCTCTGGTTCGGGGCTTTCCGTGGAGGTCTTACTCATTTCAGTGGCGGCAAATGGACTTCCTACCACACGTCCTCAAGCAACCTGGCAAGCAATGACATCTGGGATATCAAATGTACCAAGGATGGAACAGTCTACATCGGTACCCTCGGGGCAGGTCTCCAGGTAATGGACATCACCTCGGGCGACTCGGAAATCTACAATCATGAAAACAGCCCGCTGAGGGAAGACCACGTCAGTTCGCTTTGCTTTTCCGGAAACGGGCTCCTTTACATCGGGCACGCCAAAGGTGTCGACGTGTTCGATCCGGGAACCAAGGCCATCAAGGCGATCGGAGCTGAACAACTGGATGAATTGCACGTCAGGGATATCTTCATTGACTCCAGAGGCCTTCTTTGGATTGCCTCCAACAAGGGCATCCACGCCTATGACATCTCCTCCGAAAAGACATATTCGGTCGATATCCGTGGAAACTCCACCAATTTCCAAACCATTTCCGTTGTCGAAGACTCCCTGGGCGCTCTTTGGGTATGCTCCAACAATCTGCTCTCACTCATTCAGGTGAATTCCAAAGACGATGGATGGGAGTTCTTCGCCACATCCTACGGAACTGACGAAGGCGTGCCGGATGTCCTGTTCAACAAGAACTCGATTGTCAGCCTCAGAAACGGCGACATCCTGGCCGGTTGTCAACTGGGGTTCGTAAGAATTGTTCCAAAGGACATCATCCAGGACCAGGACTCCACTTATGTCATTTTCAGCGGTATAGTCCTGCCGGAGGGAGAGAAAAACGTGAATCCCCACATGGTGCTCTCCTGGAAACAGCGCTCCTTCATCATCAATCTGGCATCTTCCGCTACCGGAAAGCCCGGCCAACCGAGATTCATTTTCAGTACGGACGGGAGCCAATGGACCCCTACACCGGACGGCATGCCTGCGGTGCAGTTCGCCAATGCTAAATCCGGAAGAATGAAACTGGATGTCGCCATTGCCGATGCAGAAGGAAACGCTTCCGGTCCTGTAAGCAGCTTAGACATCACCGTCCGTCCGCCTTGGTACAGAAGCACTCTGGCTATCCTCCTCTATTCCCTCTTGCTGCTCGGATTCCTGTCCGTTCTCTACCGGATAAGCCAGAAGCGCAGAAAAGAAAGGGAAGAGAAGGCGATTTCCGAAATGAAGCAAAACTTCTTCATCAATATCAGCCACGAGCTCCGTACCCCTCTCTCCCTCATCCTCTCTCCACTTTCCGAGGCTATCGGAAAGGAACAAGACGCGCAGATAAAGGGTAATCTGAACATCGCCAAAAGGAATGCCCGCAAACTGTTGGACATGGTGAACCAGATGCTGGACCTCAGAAGCCTGATGATGAATGCACAAAGCGTCCATTTATCCAAAGCGGACCTCGTAGAAACGGTCCGAACTTCCGTAGGACAGTTCCTTGCCTTGAAGGAAAAGGGCATCACTCTGACCTTCCGCACCTCGAAAGACCATATTGAAATGTTGTATGACGAGGACAAGATATCGAAAGTGGTGACCAACCTCTTGAGCAATGCAATCAAATATACCGATAACGGCGGAAGGGTGAATGTGGACCTCTCTTTGGATGGCAATGACGCCATCATCAAAGTAGCCGATAATGGCAAGGGAATCCCTGACAAGGAGAAGCCGCATCTGTTCGACCGTTTCTGGCAAGGAGAAGGCTCTGCAAACAAGGGCGGGAGCGGAATCGGGCTCAACATCGTCCAGGAATATGTCCGTATGCACGAAGGACGGGTGGAGGTTTCTGACACCCCTGGAGGTGGCGCTACATTTACGGTAATCATTCCTGCAAAAGAATGCAACGCCTCAGGAGAGGGATTCGTCAAAAGTTCTCTGTGCCAGAAAGATACTCCTGCAGACATCGACACAGCCCAGCCCGCTGCCAGAAGAATCAACCTGCTGCTTGTAGATGATAGCGAAGACTTCCTGGATTATCTGTCCTCCGTCCTCTCTTCCGAATATAACGTAATCACGGCCACTGACGGGCAGACCGCACTGGAAAAAATGGAAACCCATCGTCCTGACATCGTGCTCTCAGATGTGATGATGCCCAATATGGACGGTAATGAACTCTGCCAAAGGATCAAAGCCAATCCGGCGACGACCCATATCCCCGTCGTTATGCTGACGGCGAGGCTCACCGACGAAAACGAGAAGAAAAGCCGCGATTGCGGGGCGGATGACTACTTCACCAAGCCTTTCGACATCAAGGTTCTCCAGGATCATATAGCCATACTGGTCTCCCGGACCGGTATCGACACCTCCGGCAAATTGAAGGCCCGCATCGAGGAAAGGAACGTGGTATCAGTGGACCGCAAATTCGTTGACAAAGTGACGGCCTTTATCGAAGAGAACATCGTCGAAAGCGAATTGAGCGTAGAGCAGATGGCCGAAGCTATGGGAATGTCGAGAGCCAATCTCTATCGTCGTATGGTCTCCGCCACCGGCAGTACGCCTTCGGAATTCATCAAGATCGTGAGGCTCCGCCATGCTGAAAGACTGCTGATTCAAGGGGGGCTTACTGTCTCGGAAATCTGCTACGAAGTCGGCTTTACTTCGCCGCGCTATTTCAGCAAGTGTTACAAGGAACTTTACGGATACCTTCCTTCAGAAGCCAAGAGAGGAAACTCGAAGTAGCTTTCATCAAAAAGCAGAAGATTCAAGTTGTACCGCTCATGATAAGTGGAAATCAACAAGAATTGCTTATTTCCTGTTTTTTTATTTTTGATTTTGTACTTCGGTGAGATGTACCGGAACTGATCTAACCTCCACATATAAGTAACGGATAAACAGATATTTATATGAAAACAACTGCTAGAGCAATAACTCTTTTCATTCTCCTTTTGGCGATGTTTTCGTGTTCCAAGGAGTTCACCGGAGAAAAGCTTACCAAAGAAGAAGCCATTGAACT
>DBWN01000230.1:0-3578 GCA_002308935.1 Bacteroidales bacterium UBA1237
AGGTTATGCGAATAATCCGTGTTCCCGAAACGTTTGCTCTTCGAGAAGATGTAATACGAAGCGGGCAGATCGTCATCAAGGGGCGCCTCCCTGAACCATCCCTTTATCTTCCTTACGCCGAAAAGGCTTTTACGGTATTTGTAACCGAGGGCGGCAGCTACAAGGCAGTAGACCAGAAGGCCTATCGGGATTATGAAACAAAACAGGGCGAAAAGGAAGAGTATCCACTCCCCTTTGTCCTTTTTGTACTGGCTTCCCTCGAAAGCCTCCTTCTGCATGGTCTCGAAGTCGATGTCCTTGGATACAGTGGGATTGAACATTCCCTTGTCGAAACGAACCATGGCGATCATGGACTCGCTGTAGCCGACTTTGCCCATTGACTCCATCACGATCTTGCCGTCGGTGACGTTTATGTCACCCTGTGTCCCGAAGCCCCATACTCTGGTATTGTCGTAGTCCCAGGCTTTGCTTCCGGTATTGTTTATGATGGTTATCTTGGCATGCTGGGGAGGTGCGACCAGACCGGGATTCAGGAACATGAAGTTGAAGGCGTCAGCGTCATTGAGCCTCTGGACAAGACCGTTGACAGTGAATGTCGCCGTCCAGACATGTGGACCGTAACTCCCCTGTCCCCAGCAAAGTTCAACTCCGTTACGCTTCTGGACAATGCCGCAGCGTCCCCTCTTCTGTTCGAGGGAACGGTCAACGTTCCAGGAGTTCCCTTCTGAAACGAACCTTTGGCCGTTTTCACTTACGGTGAGGTCGGTGACCGTCATTTCTCCCAAGTTATCTATAGGGATGTACCATTCGGTACCATCCACTACAGAAACGTCCCAGACCTGAGTTATACGCGCCGACCCGTCCTCGGAAAGCACGGCCGTGATGTCCACGTCACGGATCTCCTGCGCTCCAAGTATGGCAAAAGGCAACACTGAAAGGATCAGCGTTGCCAGTATGCGCAAAGGTTTCATCATATCTGAGGATATTCTGTCTTTGTGGTGTCTTCAGCAAGGTATTCCTTCTTGGCGAAACCGAGGATGCTGGCCACGATGCTGCCGGGGAACATTCGTACCTGGTTGTTGTAGCGGGTGACAGTGTCGTTGAAGGTCATTCTGGCAAGACGGACATTCTCCTCATACTTGGCGATCTGGTCCATGGTCTTGGCGTACTGCTCATTGGCTTTCAGTTCAGGGTATGCCTCAGCGACCGCGATGAGCTTGGAGGAGATTTCAGTGAGAATGGACTCGTTATGAGCGATGTCATCAACTGTCGGGTTGGGTTTGGAAATCATTCCGCCCCTTGCCTCGATCACCTTCTGGAGGGTCTCGCTCTCATACTGGGAATATTCCCTGGTGAGTTTTACGAGAGCCTGGATGGCGTCGAAACGGCTCATCTGCTGGACATTGATCTGTTTAAGCGCGTTGTTGCAGGTCTCGTCAGCCTTGACGAGGGTGTTCTGTACCGAAATCCCCCAAATTACGAGGATTGCCAGTATCGCAATGATGATGATTAACATGGCGTTTGTTATTAATGATTAGACTTGTCAGTACCGTCTTGGACGGAAAAGTTCTCAAATATATCAATAATCCGGCAATTTTGATACTGCCTTCTCCAAAAAAGAAAAAGCCGACCAGAAGGCCGGCATCATCTTCAGTATTCCCTCGGACCGAAAACCGCGGTCCCTATCCTGACGAAGGTCGCCCCGTACTCCAGGGCTATCATGTAATCCTCCGACATTCCTATGGAAAGTTCCTTGAAAGAGTCCATCCCAGGGTAATTTGAACGGATCCTTTTGAAAAGAGCGGATATCCTCCCGAAATCCCCTCTTATTATGGATTCGTCCTCAGTGTTGGTAGCCATTCCCATAAGGCCGCAGATCCTTACTCCGGGATAATTACCGGCGTTCTCCACGACGGAGAGGATCTCTTCTTCAGTTAAACCATGCTTGGTCTCCTCCGCTCCGAGATGGAGTTCAAGAAGAATGTCTTTGACGGTCCCCTCACGTACGCACCAGGAGTTCACCGCTTCAAGAAGGTGCAGCGAATCTATCGACTGGATAAGCGAAGCGTAAGGAAGCACCATCTTAAGCTTGTTCGTCTGCAGATGCCCTATGAAATGCCACTGGATGTCTTTTGGAAGCACCGGAGCCTTCGCCGCGAGTTCCTGAGGACGGTTCTCCCCGAAGATCCTCTGACCTGCCTCATATGCTTCCATTATGGCCTCAGCAGGGTGGAATTTGGAGACTGCCACCAGTTGTGTACCTGATGGCAGTCCTTCCTTTATCCTTAAGATGTTTTCCTTGATCATTATTAGCGTCCTCCCTTTGAACGGGCTTTCTGCTGTTGCTGCTGCATCCTCTGGGCTTCCTCAAGCCTGAGCTGCCACTTGCTCTTCTGGACCGGTTTGGAGTCAGCGGCCTTTATCTTGGCCTGGATCTCCTCAGGGTGTACGAAGAACTTCTTGATTATCCAGCTCATCAGCATTGTGAAGAGGTTGGACAGCAAGTAGTAGTAGCTGAGTCCCGAAGAAAGGTTGTTACAGATGAAGAACATCATGATCGGCATCATATAGAGGCTCATGAACCTCATCGAAACCGCGTTGGGATCGTCACCGGTGGTCTGTCCCTGCATGGTGATCTTCGAGTAGAAGAACATCGAAAGCGCCATCAGGAGAGCGAACAGTGAGATATGGTCACCCAGAAGAGGGATCCTGGTTCCGAAGTTTATGATGGAGTCATATGCGCTGAGGTCCTCAGCCCACAGGAAACTCTGCTGACGGAGCTCGATTGAAGCCGGGAAGAAACGGAACATTGCCCAGAGTATAGGAAACTGGAGGAGCATGGGGAGACATCCGCCCATAGGGTTGATGCCTGCCTTCCGGTACAGTTCCATAGTGGCCTGCTGCTTCTTCATAGCGTCCTCAGGCTTGGGGAACTTCTTGTTTATCTTGTCAACCTCGGGCTTGATCGCCTGCATCTTCGCCGTAGATGAGTACGACTTGAAGGTGAACGGGGAAACGACGAGCTTGATGAAGATGGTCATCAGAAGGATGATGATACCGAAGTTCGCGATGCTCTTGTGGAGAAAGTTGAAAAGAGGGATGATGACGAACTTTGTGAACCATCCTACGAGCCAACCTCCCAGAGGGATGACCTTCTCGTATCCCTGGTCGTAAGATTTGAGGATACGGTAGTCATTGGGGCCGAAATAAAAATCAGAATCATACTTCACCACATCGGCGGACTTGTAGTCATACCTCATTGATGCTGAACAGGTCATGAGGTTGTGGCTTTCGTCGCCTTCAGGAATGAAGTTGATTGAAAGGGTTCCCGAAGAGAATTCACCCTTGGAGTGCATGAGTGCCGAGAAGAACTGCTGCTGGAAGTCGAACCAGCTGAGGCGGTTCTCGATCCTCTTGGTGCCGTTCCTTCCTCTTCCAACTTCACCGACCTTCTTCTCTCCTGAGAAGTAGTAATCGATCTTGGAGTACTGGGACTCGTTACGGTAACCTTTCTCCATCCTGGGGACGGTGACCTCCCAATCGAGGTCAAGAACAGAAACGTTCCTGGGTATGACATT
>DBWN01000230.1:3644-6995 GCA_002308935.1 Bacteroidales bacterium UBA1237
GAAGAATCGGTCTTCGAAACGAGGTCGAACACGAAATCAGCGGTGTTGATGTTCTGTCCTGCATAAACGATGACACCCATGCGGCTGTCACCCGGCTTGAAGATGTAAAGGTCGGTCGAGTCGTAGTTCTTGAACTGCTTGACATGAGCGGAATAAGGCTGGGCGCCCTTGGTCGTTAGGGCAAGTTCAAGTTTGTCGTTGGAAAGGGTTATCACCGTACCCTCAGCCTTAGATGCCTGCTCCAGAAGGGAGTCCACATAGATTGCGGAAGTGTTCTCCCCTGCGGCGTCCATGGGAGCGAGAGTATCGGTCCCGAGGGTGTCTGAAAGTGCCCTCAATGCCGCTGCCGCAGAATCGGCTTTCCACTGTGCGAGCTGCTCAACCGCAGCTATTGAATCGAGTTGGGCCTGATAGGCCTGCTGTTTCTGGATCTGTTTGGATTGATAGAACATGAACCCGATGAAGATCAGGGCTATGAGTATCCATCCTATTACACTGTTCTTGTTCACTTTGTCAAATGCTCAAATAAATCATGGAGCCGGAACGCCTCGGGAAGAGGGAACCGGCTGCCGATGTAAAATCATGCCTTCAGCTCACTTGCGTGATGAAAGTCCATAATGTCTCCCGCTATTCCTCTGCTGCCTCCTGTTCGTCCTCGATCTGGCGGATACGGTCCTCGAGTTCCTTGAGCTCTGCCTTGGACTGGGCGATCTTCTCCTGCATCTGTGAGATGAGCGCCTGGGCGTTCTTTGATGCCGCGAAGAATCCTATGTTGTTCTCATAGGTGTCGATGTCCTGCTGGAGAGCGGTGTACTTCTGGACAAGGCGGTCCTTCTCGGTGAGAGGCGCCTTCTGGACCCTCTGCCTCTGGCCTCCCCTGCGGTCTGAGGAACCGCCCCTGAAGCCGAAGCCGGGGAATTTGTCCTGCATAGCCTCCTTGTAGGCCTTTGCGATGTTCTCCTTCTCCTTGAAAGGCACGAAGCCGATAGCGTTCCACTTGGCTGAGAAGGTGTCGTAAGCGTCCTGCATGAGCTGAGGGTCGTCACTGCTGAAAGCCTTTATCTCCTCGATGAGAGCGCGTTTGGCCTTGAGATTGCCGTAGTAATCGTTCTCGGGCTTGGCGTTCTTGTCGCGGTTGGCGAAGAACTCGTCACATGCTGCACGGAACCTCTTCCAGAGCTGGTCGCTCTTCTTGCGGGGAACTGAACCTATTTCTTTCCACTGCTTCTGGAGTCCGATGATCTGGTCGGTGGTCTTCTTCCATTCGGTGCTGTCCTTGAGGGCCTCTGCCTGCTCGATGATGGCCATCTTCTTTTCGAGGTTGGCCGTCATGTTCTCCTTGAACTCGCTGTAGTACTGCCTCTTGCGCTCGAAGAACTTGTCACATGCGGCGCGGAAACGGTCGTATATCTTCTGGTTCTCCTTCTTGGATGCGAATCCGATGGTCTTCCACTCCTGCTGGATCTCCTCGATCTGCTTGGAGAGGTTGTTCCACTCTGAAGTGGACTTGATGCTCTCGGTAGCGGCTATGGCCTCGACCTTCTCGCAAAGGGCTGCCTTGCGCTCGAGATTCTCGGCCTGCTTGCCCTTCTGCTCCTCGAAGTAAGCCTGGTACTTGCGGTTGATCACCGCTGTAGCGGCTTTGAAGCGCTCCCAGATGGACTCACGGAACTCCTTGGCAACGGGACCGAACTCCTTCCACTGCTCGTGGAGTTTCTGGAGCTCCCTGAATGAGGTGACTGCGTCATCGCTCTGAGCGAGCTCCTCAGCCTCTTCGCAGAATTTCTTCTTGGCCTCAAGATTCTTCTTGAAATCGAGATCCCTCATCTCACGGTTCATCTGGACCCTGTCATAGAAACGCTCGACATAGAGCTGATAAGTGTCGTTGATGTTGCGGAAATTTGCCATGGGAACTGGACCTGTCTCCCTCCAACGGGCCTGAAGGGCGCGGAATTCAGGGAAAGCGGCGCTCACGTCGTCCTGCTTGTCAGCGAGAGCCTTGAGCTCTTCAATGATGGCTTCCTTCTTGGCGAGGTTGTCCGCCCTTTCGGCGTCAATCTTGCGGTTGAACTCGGCCTTCTCTTTCTTGAAGGTATTGTAAAGTGACTTGAAACCGTTCTCGATAGCCGTGAAGGGGTTGGTCGAATCTTCCTCGGCGACTGGTTCGGTCTCGGGAGCGTCCTCGTTTACTTCGGGGTTCTCGATTCCGGCTTCAGCCTTCTCCTTGGACAGACGACGATAGAAAGCGGACTTGATGGCTTCCGCCTCCTTGCTTCTCTTCATTTTGTCAACGTCGGCAAGCAACGCCTCGAAAAGGGCAGTGAGTTCAGCGAGGGTCTTCTCGGCGAAGTTCATTTCGGACTTGGGCTCCTCGGCGAGTTTCTCGACGGGGGCGTCATCCTTGTCGGAAAGAGCCTCCTTGATGTCATCCACCTTGTCGGCGATGGCTTCCTTGGCGTCCGCGATAGCGTCCTTGACGTCGTCCATCTTGTCGGCTACTGCTTCTTTGGCATCGTCAACAAGGTCTGAGACCGCCTCTTTCGCATCGGCATATGCCTCCTTGAGGTCATCGACCTTGTCGGCAAGCGCGTCTTTGGCGGAGTCTATCGCATCGCTGGCTTTTTCCTTGACCTTCGCACCCAGGGCAGCGGCGACATCAGCCACCTTGTCCATTATTGTGCTTTCCTCATTACCTACGGGGACGTTAGTCTCCACGTTCTCGACTACATCTGGAGTGTTGGCTCCAGGATTGATTTCTTCACTCATTTTGTTCTTTGTTAGATAGATTGAATTCGCATACGCTCGTGTATGCAAGATGCAAAGATAGACAAAATATTGAACATTCCGATAGGAATGGGAGCAAATTGAACCTCAACATTTTCGTGTTTCTTGACGAGCGGTGGAAAGATGCGCTCTGAGGGGGCTGTGGCCGCGTTTGGACAGAATCCGGGAAAAGTTGAGTATTTTTGCGGCTGCGGATTCTTTTTCCGGTCAGGACAACGCAAGGAACGCCCCAAAGAAGGTTTATATAGCCGGAAAGGATGAACCGCCAAAAACAGAAAAGACATTATCATGAAACTTGCCCGCATCATAGCCGCAGCACTCGCCTCGCTTGTTCTGCTTCAGGGAGCATATGCACAGACCCCTCAGAAACCCGTACAGTTCCATATCCGGATGGGTGGAGGCATTTTCGCAGAAACCGGATCAGCCACCGACTGGAGTCCGGGACTTGTGACCAGAATTTCAGCAGGAGTTGAAAAAAGCATTGCAAACGACTGGTCCGTCATGGCGGGAGGCGGCTACAGAGGCCAGCTCTCCGACATAGCCCATGCCGGTTGGGAAGGCAACGAC
>DBWN01000123.1:0-2930 GCA_002308935.1 Bacteroidales bacterium UBA1237
CTTGACGAGCCGACTAACGACCTTGACATCGTCACCCTCAACGTCCTTGAGGAATACCTCCGTGAATACAAGGGTTCCCTCATCATAGTTTCCCATGACAGGCATTTCATGGACAGGTTGGTGGACCACCTCCTGGTATTCACCGGAGACGGTGAAGTGAAGGACTTCATCGGCAAGTACTCCGAATACAGGGAGTTCATGAAAAAAAGGGAAGCCCAGAAGAAGGCTGAACAGAAGGCCGCGAAGGAAAAGGAGCAGAAAAAGCAGGAGCCTGCAGAGCTGAAGCCGCAGAAGGAGAAACCGAGGAAGCTTTCCTTCAAGGAGCGCAAAGAAATGGAGACTCTCGAAAAGGAACTCGAGGATCTGGCCAAGGAGAAAGAGACCCTTTCGGAGAAGATCTCAAGCGGATCTCTCGCCTATTCCGACCTTCAGGCCGCATCCTCACGTTATGCCGAAGTGTCAGACCTCATAGACATCAAAGAGATGCGTTGGCTGGAGCTTTCGGAACTGGCATAGGACTTGCCGTTAAAGACAGTCAAAAGGAAGTATCACCCACACAAACTGCAACTGACATGGAAGATCTCACCAGATACCAGAAACATTTCTCGGACAACGACCTTTGGAAGAAGATCGCTGCTTTCGCCAAGAAGGCCGGGGAGAAGGTGGTCTACGCCGCCCTCCTGCTGTACTATGTAGTCAAGGCTCCCGGAACCTCGAAAGCGGACAAAGGGAAGATCCTGGGCGCTCTCGGGTATTTCATACTGCCGATAGACATCATTCCGGACTGGCTTCCAGTAGCCGGATACACAGATGATCTGGCGGCCCTCACCTGGGCGATCTACGCCGTTGCGAAGAACATCACCCCGGAAATCAAGAAGCAGGCGAAGGACAAGATGAAGGAACTCTTCGGGGAGTATGACGAAAAGGACCTTGAAGGACTCGTATAGCGCCGTAATCCCTGCCAAACTGTCATGAAACCTTCTCCAGCGTGCCCTCATGGCCCGTTGGCAGATAATTTGTGAAAAGATGTGGTGGAAAAGAAGAGGACATAGTCCTCAAAGGAAAGAAAAATCAATTACCATGAAGGAAAACAAAGATATCGTAGAGGAAGAGAACATCCTTGAGAACGGAAAGAGTGCCAAGGAGCAGAAAACACAGGAAAAAGCCCCTGAGGAGAAGGAAACCAAGAAGACCAAGGCCGAGAAGAAGGAAGAAAGGAAGATCGAAGCCCTGAAGGACGAGATAGAAGACCTCAAGGAACAGATCGCCACCCTGGAAGGGAAGGTCGAAGCCGAGAGGAACGACTATGTGCGTCTCATGGCTGAATTCGAGACCTTCAGGAGAAGGACGGCTGAAGAGAAGCTGGAACTCAAGAACACAGCTGCCACCGACACCATAAAAGGCCTTCTCCCCGTGCTCGACGACTGCGAAAGGGCTATGGAGATGCTGAAAGATTCTGCGGACGAAGCCGCCAAGGAAGGCACTTCCCTCATCTACAACAAGTTGATGGCCTACCTCCAGACAAAGGGCCTCTCCCCTATCGTATCGACAGGTGAGCCTTTCGACACCGACTTCCATGAAGCTGTGGCACAGATTCCTGTCCCTGAAGAGGACAAGAAGGGCAAGGTCTTCGACACTGTCGAGACCGGTTACACCCTCAACGGGAAAGTGATCCGCTACTCGAAGGTGGTCGTCGGAAACTGATTCCCTTCCTGACTGAACAATCCATAACATTTTTTGATTATGGCTGAAAAAAGAGATTACTATGAAGTGCTGGGGCTCGGTCGCGACGCCTCAGCCGATGACATAAAGTCAGCCTACCGCAAACTTGCCCTCAAATGGCATCCGGACAGGTGGGTGGACGGCACGGACGCTGAGAAGAAGACCGCCGAGGAGAAATTCAAGGAGGCTTCTGAAGCGTACACCGTCCTGAGCGACCCCGAAAAGAAGAGCCGCTACGACAAGTTCGGACACGCCGGTCTGGGAGGGCAGGGAGCACCTGACTTCAGCGGAGGTTTCGGAAACCTCAACGACATCCTGAACGACCTGTTCGGAGGTGCCTTCGGAGGCGGTTTCGGAGGATTCAGCGGCTTCGGAGGATTCGGAGGCCAGAGAGGTTCATCTTCGCAGGGACAGAGGGTCTACCGCGGACGGGACATCCGCACAAGAGTGAAGCTCACCCTTGAAGAGATAGCCCACGGTTGCCAGAAGGAAGTCATCATCGAAAGGAACGAACCCTGCCCGGAGTGCGGCGGTAAAGGAGCCAAGAACTCTTCGGACATCGAGACCTGCCCCGTCTGCCACGGTTCCGGTCAGGAACAGAGGGTGACCAGCAGCTTCTTCGGCCAGACTGTGACATACACCACCTGCTCACGCTGCGGCGGAGAAGGAAGGATAGTGAAGAACCCTTGCCGCAACTGTTCCGGTACCGGTCTTGTCAGGAAGAGAGTCACCGTGAAGGTGAACATACCTGCCGGAGTCGAGAACGGGATGCAGATAACCCAGAGGGGCGAAGGCCATGCCGCAAAGAACGGCGGAGTGAACGGAGATCTTCTCATCATCATAGAAGAACTCCCCCACAAGGACCTCGTACGTGACGGCAACAACCTCTTCTACACAAAGACCATATCCGTCACTGACGCAATCCTCGGAACTGAAGTCTCTATCCCCTGCCTCGACGGATCATACAGGATCAAGGTTGAACCCGGAACCCAGTCAGGCACGGTCGTCCGCTTGCGCGGTAAAGGACTTCCTGCAGTAAGGGGATACGGAAACGGAACAGGAGACCTGTACGTGAAGTATCTCGTATGGATCCCGAGGAAACTCTCCAGGGAAGAGAAAGAAACTCTGGAAAAGATGAAGTCGAGCGAAAACTTCACACCCAATCCCAGCAGGGAGGACAAAGCCCTGTTCGAGAACATGAAGAAGAA
>DBWN01000123.1:3040-4413 GCA_002308935.1 Bacteroidales bacterium UBA1237
TCCACCTGCTGATACAGTATCGGGATTGGTCAACGAAGAATGGCTTGTATTCACAAGGTATGACCTGTGGATACGGAGGAAGCCCTCTCCAAGAAGATTCTCCCACTGGGTGATTCCGGTCTTGTTTCTGAAAGAGTCTCCTGAAATAGTGACGATGCGCACCTCCGTATCGTTGGATTCGACATAAGCGATATCCGCTACAGGAAGGGTGACGCTTTTGCGATCGGAGAAGAAGGTGATCTTGCGTCCCTCTTCCTTGAACCTCCGGTGCAGCCACTTGCTCCAAAAGAAATCCCCGAGGGAAAAGGTCGTAAGAATCAGACCGAGGAAGACCGGATTGATGAGCATCGGAGAGACTTCTTTCCTCTCGGTCACGAATCCCTCCTCGCTGATTGTCATCCACAATGAGTAATGAAGGACAATGATCATGGCGATCACCGAAACAAGGACGGCCAGTGACAGATATACCTTGTCCATCGGTTTCCTTGCTTTCGGCATAAGATACTCAAGCGCCAAAGCACAAGGGCAGAAAGCAAGAGCGATCAGGACCGCCTGGCCCAAACTGTAGTCCAGACTCCCGAGGATGGCTGCGATCAAAGCTATTGCCGCCAACCAGTATGCGATGCGTCCTGCGATTCTCATTTCTATGCAAAAATAGACAAATTCCTCAGTGCCGACAAGCCTCAAAACCCAGTAGTGGGATTTGACAAGGGTACGATAGGATTCAACTTTGGAACTAATCCGCCTTGTAGTGTATCTTTGCGACAAACAAAAATACTACCGCCATGCAAGAAGAAATCTATTACGTAGTGGATTCTTTGGGTGTATCGCACCCCGAGACCATCGAGAGAGCCAAGGAACCTATCACTCATCTTTTCGTCGAAGGCGGACTTGGAGGAATGATACTGATAACACTGCTTCTCATTGCACTTTTCATCGCAGCCTGGAAAGCTCCGAAATGGGTGAAGGAAATCGGAATCGGAGCACTGGTCCTTTCGATATTCTGGACCCTACAGGGACTTTACCAGATGTTCGACACCCTCCAATTGTTCGGCGACATATCGTTTTCAGTGATTTGCGGCGGTCTGAAAGTCACCATGATCAGCACTTTCTACGGCCTTATCGTGTATTTCATATCGCTGATCATACGAGTGATACAAAAGCCAAGAATCTAGAACTCCCAAAAGTATCAGGATTCCCATCCCGTATCAGGTTCCAGGACACCCCGCCAGAATTGTGTTTCTAGCGGGGTATTGATGTGATCCATTAATCCTGCTTTCCAAGGCCATCAACGGAAACAGTACGTTTGACAACCACTTTAGGGGAATGGACACTCCGATGTAAACCGGTCCAGTGAATGTGTAAACAGTCTT
>DBWN01000058.1:0-11253 GCA_002308935.1 Bacteroidales bacterium UBA1237
TCGCCCTTGGGGCTTCCGTTGAGTACAAGTATATTCATGTTTTCCGCTGATTTGCAGGTTTGGTGGTCCACCGCGATGGTCATGACGGGGAGGGATCCTGCCATTCGGGAGTACATATACTACAAAGATAATGATTTTTTGCGGGGATTCGCCAAGTGTGCTCCAGGATCAACCTTCCATGGAGTTTCTTTTCTGGAACTCCCTGTACTCCCTGTCCTTACTGACGGCCTCGAGTGCTGTCCGGAGCATGAAGGCTGCCCGGGAGACTGGTTCCTTGAAGATGCACGTCCATAAGACGTAATCTGAAATTGTCTGGTAGTCCTCCTTCGGGATTTGGAGACTGAAGTTCACAAAAGGGGAGTCATTCTTTTTCTGGGACTTCCTCCTTTGTCGCCTTGCCTTCGGAATGGGAACATCAGGAGTCTCTTCCTTAGGGGAGTCTTCTGTGAGGAAATTACCGTTCGGGTCGGTGAGGTGCCACTCGCCATCGGGGGTCTGTACCTGGTAGGTGACCCCTCCCATTCCATCGGGAATCTTGAATACTTTGGGTGCCATAAGTAACTTATTACATTGAATCCATTGATAACATTGAGTCAGTTATGCCATTGATTAAGTGAATCACTGAGAGCATTGATTAAGTGATTAACTTATCCAATTGCGTACAAAGATAGTGCAAAATATGTAAAAGAAAAATATTTTGAGAATTAAAATTATTTGCTTTTATTTGCACTAAAGATTTACACCCTGCCGGGCGATTGACGAATATTGGGAAAGTGCAAGGAGTGCAGATGTCAGACAAATCTGAATCTGCGTGTCCGGGGCGGCCACTCCTTGCACGACCCTCAGGTCGGACGGGGTTGCTGCCGGAGTTGCAACCTTTTGGAAGAAAAGAGGAGCCGGAAAACAAAGAAAAAAGACGCGAAAATGGCGAAAAGAAAGAACAGAATTTACCGCATTCAGGTGCGGTTCACAGAGGACGAAATGGCCCGTGTAAAGGCCCAAATGGAGATAGGCGGATACCGCAGTTTTTCGCGTTATTTCCGGGATGTTTTGCTGAGAAAAAGACTCCCTTACCGCACCGAGATTGACAAGGTGACGGACAAGGAATTCCGGGACAAGATTAACGCCCTTATATACCAGGTCAATAAGATCGGCGTCAATTACAACCAGGTAGTCGCCACCTGGCAGAGGCAGGCTTCCAGGGTCCGTCCGGATGGCACCCCGTGGATGGATACGCGCTCCGTGGAGGGACGCCTGTCGGAGCTCATGCACCTGACCGAGGACCTTCGGGACGAGTTCGCGGTCATACATGACATCACAAAGAAATACGTGGGCACAAGCCCCGATCAATAACCCTATCATTTAANNCCAATCCATCAACACAACCTTAATTTCAAACGCCATGCAAAGAATCGAGATCATCGGCAACCTCGCGAAGGACGCAGTCCGTGTCGAGGGCCAGAACGGGGGAAGCCCGTTCATGTCTTTCACTGTCATCTGCAACGAGAAGAAAGGCGAGGAAGAGGTGAAGACCTCCTACGAGGTCTCGTGTTCTGTCACCGGCGTCCTTGACTTCCTGAAGAAAGGCAAGCAGGTCTACGTCGCCGGCTATCCCTACATTCGCGCGTACCTTACCAAGGAAGGCGTGGCGGCCGCGCAGATGCGTATCTCCGCCCAGATGATCGACCTCCTGTGAAGCGGTCCCGTGGACTTCCACAGGGAGCTTCGCTTCGATAAGATCTGACCGGTGATAGTGGAGATAGAAAAGCCTCGTCCCTCCTGCAGCTCCGCCCTCGACTACAACGAGGGCAAGGTGCTCCGCGGGGTGGCCTCCCTGGTGGCCTATGCCAATATGGGCAGCGTTGCCAGGGAGGACATCTATGCTCTCTTCGAGAGGTATCTCCACAGTGCCATCTACGACACGGCCGAAGTGAGCTTCCATGCCTCGGTGAACCCCTCCGAGAAGGATACCTGCTCGGAAGAGGATATCCTGGGGTTCATCACCGCTCTGATGGAGCACCTCCACATGGGCCGCCAGCCATACCTGGTGTACCGCCACTTCGATATCGAAAGGGAGCACTACCACGTGGTCTCCATCAGGATTGACGGACAGGGCCGCAAGATCGGCAACTACTACGAGAAGCGGAACGTATCCGCGTTCATGCGCAGGGTGGCGCCCCGCTTCTCTTTCACGGTGGCCGGACGAGGGGAGAGGGTCCTCGAATCCGAAGACCTCTCCGTGGAGAGCGTGAAGCCTTCCCGGGCGCGTTTCAACCCCCGCGAAGGCGTGGTCTCCCAGATGAAAGAGATCTTCTCCAGGGCCCTCTCCTACGATTTCGATGGGTTCCCTCAGCTGGAGTGCATACTCTCCGACATAGGCCTGAAGGCTACCCTCGACCGCCATGAGATCTCCCTCCAGGGGACTAACCGGAAGGGGGAACCCGTCACCAGGGTGTTCACGGAGGCGGACCTCAGGGAGCCCCTCTACCAGCGGATGACAAGGGTACTGGAAGGACACGCACAGTCGCACCGGCTGCGCCACCGGGAGAAGGAGAGGGTGCGTTCCCTCGCGGGGTTCGCCTTCGATATCTCCCGCTCGGAGGGGCATTTCGTGAATATCCTTCGCGGTAAGGGAATCAGCGTGCATTTCTCCCGCACGAAGGGGTCCGGGGATATTTTCGGAGCGACCTTCGTGGACCACAGCACGAGGACGGTCTTCCGGGCTTCGGAGCTCAGGGGCGCTGTGTCCATCCTACGGATGCAGGAGGCGGTCGCTAAGGGTAAATGGCGCCTCGAGGACAGGGGACGGAAGCGCAGTACCTACGTGGGCCGCTCCCGCTCGGCGGTCAAGCAGGACTCCCTCCGTCTTCGCGACCTACACGTAGGTGCCGTTGCCAAGGTCCTCAAGCCGGTCGGTCAGCCCCACGGCAACTCCTGGAGCGGGAAGATACGCCTCTCCGAGGAAGAGCTGCGCGAGAGGATGAAGGAGAACGAGGGCGGAGCCGTGTACGCGAACTTCGAAGACAGGCGTTTCGTGGAGAAGAACCACTATTAGTCCATGGCCCAGAGACAGGAATACGAAAGGATGTATATCGCCGCGATGATCTTCGCGGTGGTGATCCTCGTGACGAACCTCTATTACTACTGCCATCCTCTTCTGAGGGTGATGCACCTGACGGCGGAGCCGCTCGATTACCTCATGCAGGGCCTTCGCAGGGGAGGGTGCTTCTCGACGCCCCTGAAGACCAAAGGGGCAGCGATGCTCATCCTTGGGATATGCTCCGTGGTGCGTTCCGGGAAGGGACGGAAGGTGGAACCCTGGCTCCTTGCCGGGATCGGACTCGCGGGCGGAGCGCTGTATCTCATCCCCTTCGGGAATCCTCTTCTCTACCTTATAGCGACCCTTGCCGGGGGAGTCGCCCTCGTTTGGACCTTCGCGATGATAGGCCGCATGTTCTCCGGCTTCCACGAGCACGGGAACGACCTCAAGGAGTCCTTCGACCAGGAGAAGGAGCCGTTCCCCAATGACTGGTCGGTGGTCCTCCCGACAAAGTACTATTACCATAAGTCCTGGCACCAGGGATATATCACCGTGGAGAACCCTTTCCGCGGGACGCTCGTTGTGGGCTCGGCGGGCTCCGGCAAGTCCTTCTCGGTGTTCAACCCCTTCATCGAGCAGATGATCTCCCACGGGTACACGATGATGCTCTATGACTTCAAGATGCCGGACCTGACGAAGGTCGTCTACAACGCCCTCCTGCGCTACAGGGACAGGTACACGAAGCCTCCGCGCTTCTACTGCATCAACTTCCGTGACCCCGTGAAATCCAACCGCTGCAACCCCATAGCTGCGGAGTACCTGACGGATATCATCGATGCCTCCGAGACGGCCCGCGTGGTGATGGAAGCTCTCAACAAGGGGAACGAGAAGAAGGACTTCTTCTGGATGAGCGCCCAGCAGTACATAGGCATCTGCCTGTGGCTCCTGAGAATTTACACGCCTCCGGAGGGAAGGCAGGGGGACTGGTGCGACTTCCCGCACCTCATCGAGCTGGTGAACCAGGATTACACCAAGGTGCTCTCCATCGTCAAGCAGCAGCCAGCCCTTGACGGCAAGGCCCGGGTCTTCGTTGATGCCCTCGAGGCCAACGCGCAGGACCAGCTCCAGGGCCAGATAGCCTCCGCCCGTATACCACTTAATGACATTGCATCTCCTGCCCTCTACTGGGTCCTCTCGGGGAATGACTTTTCGCTCGATATCAACGACCCGGACGACCCTAAGGTCATGTGCATCGGCAACGACCCCGACCGCCAGCAGGTCTACGGGGCGGCCCTGTCCCTTTTCACCTTCAGGGTGATAAAACGGGTCAATCGCAAGGGCAAGCTGCCCTGCGCCGTCATGATTGACGAGCTTCCGACCATCTCCGTCCAGGGCCTTGACGGACTGATGGCGACTGCCCGTTCGAACAAGGTAGCGGTGGTCCTCGGTATCCAGGATCTCACCCAGGTGAAGGCCGACTACGGAGACAAGACAGCAGACAAGATACTCGCCCTCCCGGCGAACGTCTTCGTGGGGGCATCGAGCCTCTCCACGGCAGAGAAGTACTCCAAGGAGTTCGGAAAGGAGTTCCGCCGGCAGGAGAGCCAGACCCGCTCGATAGACTCAGAGTCTGTGAACATCTCCTTCCATGAGGAAGAGGTGATGCCCGTGAGGAAGATCACGACCCTCCCGCAGGGGACCTTCATCGGGAAGGTGGCCATAGAGAACAGCTCTCCCATCCGTCAGCCTTTCTTCTGCGGGGCCATTCAGATCGACATGGAAGAGTACCGCAGTAGGGAAGCCGAGGCCAAGGAACTCCCCGACCTGACCGCCTTCGATGTGGGGGACCTTTGGAAACACGTCAGCGTCCCGGAGATAGGAAGGGTCTACCTCCAGGACCACCTGAGGGAAGAGGTGCGCTCCGAGTGGAAGAAGGCCCAGAAGGCCTACAAGGAGGAAGAGCTGGTCGCGGAAGCGGACAGAAGGCTGGCCACCCTAAGCGACCAGGATTGCGATAAGATGCTCCGGGAGATGCTTCCGGAACTCGAGCGGAAGGAGATTGCCCGCATCATTGAGGATAACTTCTACGCCATCAAGGCGAACATACGCACCCTCCTTGAGAGGGAGTGTCCTGAGAGCGATACGGAGCCCGCTGAGGAGCCCTCGTCAGGGGAGCAACTCGATATAGTAAGTCAAACGGTAAGTCCATAAAACACGAAACACAAATGAAACAGAAAGATAAGCCAGGGTTCAAGTGCCCCCAGCCGCTCCGCTGGGCCGTGATGCACTTTGCGGAATCCGTCAGGATGGTCAGGGAACTGGAGAAGTACGCTTCGACCGAGCGGCTTTGCCTTTATCACTGCACGGAGTACCTGACGATCATGGAAAGCCTTCTGGTGGAACAGGTGGCCACGGCCTTTCAGGACGAGGCGGAGATAAGGGCTATCCTGACGTCCGCAGGGTTTGAGGACCTCGTGGATGAGGCGGTGATGCTCTTCGAGAAGGACAGTAAATAATAAAGCCGGGCGTTACTCACACCCGGCTATGGCCTTAGAAGGTTTCCAGAACTTCGAACAAGCACTCAAAGGTAGTCTTTTATTACGAAAACACCAACTTTTTCAATCGTGGTGAAGGGGAGGCCTTGGCCTTCCTTTTTTTGTGGTGACTGGCATTACTTCGCAAAGGTACTTCCGCCCAAGAGATTCCCTGAAGCCCGGCCCCTACGAGTCCGGCTTTCCGGAAAATCTTCCACCTTCGGAGAGTATTTTCCAAAAAGGACGCTTCGGGGATCTCCCAGGCGGACCTTTTGGGGGCTTCGTAATCGTCAACCACAAAAAAGGAAAGACCATGCTATGAAGCGAAATAGGGCGGCAGGCCTTTGTTGCCCTAAGAATCATATCCCGAGGCTGCCTGCTTCTTTCTGCTTGCTTTTCGGGCCGGTTCTCGGCCCATCAGGCAGCCTTTTCTTTGCAATCATAAAACCTTACGTATATGAATTACCACAGATTTACCAAACCTGACGGAACCACAGAGTGTTTCGTCAATCTCGATGCCGTCATAGCGGCGACCCCTTCCGGCGATGACCGGATCAACCTCATCGGCGGCTCTCTGTCCATCCAGGTGGACGCTGCACAGTTCGAGAAGGCCGTTTCCAAGAAGGACTCTTCTGAAGACAGGCTCAGTCCGCTTGTTAGCCGCCTTATCCAGGCGCTTGACCGCCTGTCGGTGAGGATTCCTACATCCATAAGACTCCATATGTAGTTAATCATTAACAAAGTTCGAATATGCCTAACTGGTGCACAACGAGCTACGCGCTCACCGGGGAGAGGAAAGAGATCCGCTCCCTTTACAATAAGATGAAAAGGCTCCAGGGCCGAAAGACCCCGCTCGTCCCCAACGGGTTCGGAGTGAGGTGGCTCGGATGCCTCGTGAAATCCCTCGGCCGCGACCCCCAGAGCGTCTACTGCAGGGGAGAGTGGTCGAATGTAAAACTGCTCGAGGACGGAACCCTGACCTTCGACACCATGCACGCCTGGTCGAGGCCCGCAGAGGTGGAGATGCTCATACAGAGTATCTATCCTTCCGTGAAGATATGGTTCATAGAAGAGGAACTCGGGATGGATATCTTCGTTACCAACGATGAATCCGGTCAGTTCTTCCCCGAGCAGATCATCATCGATGAAGAGTCCGAGGGGATGGAGTATTACACCAAGGAAGGAGCCCTCAAGCACCTTTCCGAACTCGCGGGAAAACCCATCCTGACCTGGGAAGAGGCGGAGGAATTCGTGAAGGCCATCAACGAGGCACAGGACGAAGATGGCGGGGAAGGCCATATCTGGCTGCATGAAGCTGAAATCTTATAGCGCTATGGAATTCCTGAACAGAGTAGAACTCAAGGGCGTGGTCGGATCCGTGCGGATTGAGGAGGTTGGAGAGACCCGCGCAGCGCGCTTTTCCCTAGTAACCAATTATTGCTATAGGGCCAAGGACGGCTCGGCTGTCGTTGAAACAACTTGGCACAGTATAGTCTGCTTCGAAGGGAAAGGGATATGTCCCCTTGAAGAAATCAAGAAAGGGGAGCCGCTCCATGTCCTCGGCCGCATCCGTATGCGTAAGTACGTAACGGATAGCGGAGAAGACAGAAAAGTCCTGGAGATAGTAGCCAACAGGGTCAGCCATCTTTCGGAAGACACATAATGGAATCATACGATGGAAAGAACGAGAAAGGAGTACCTGGTCCTCAGAAGCGACCAGGCGGGGGAGGCGGACATAGTGGGCGTGTTCTCTTCCAGAAAGAAAGCCAGGTCCGCTGCAGGAGACGACCTGGCGGCAAGGAACCGTGAATCCTCTTACTGGCTGGTAGTCCTGCCGGAAGACAGGCCTCTCGGGAAGGGTCCCTAGAGACGGGTAGGGGAGCGCAGCGGCTTTTGGTTACGAGGTCCCTTCCGGAGGGATTCCTTCGCCTGGATCTTGCGGTCGATGGCGGCCTTTAGGAGCTTGGTGTTTTCGGCGCTTTTGAAGTAATCCACCATGGCTCGGGAGACTTCCTCCGGATTGCCTCCGCAGGAGCGGATAGAGAGCGAAGCTTCAAGCATCCTCTCCAGGTCCGATGCGACCATCCCGGGACGGAGTTCCGGAGGGAAGGTGTTAGTCCTGTAGGCGGGCATCGTCCCGGTGACAGTCTCCCCGTTAATCATAGCCGTACATGTCCTCTCAGTCCTCGTGAGTGTAGCAACGGCGCAGCCTCCGTAGGTTAACACCATCCTGGAGTCTTCCTCTACGATGAGGTTGAACCCGTGGAACTCATCCCCCGTAAGCTCGCGGTTACTGTATTCAAGGTAAGTGAGTGAGCTCCCTTCGACACAACTGTCGGCAATGGTCTTGCCGTCAATACGGAAGGCGGTCTCTTCATTCCAGAAGACCTCGCCGATGCCTTCCGCTGAAGCGGCCGCATAGCGGTTCCGGATCTGTTCAGGGACGGCTTCTTCTTCCTTGGTGACCTCTTCCTCGGCAGCGGACTCTTTCGCGGTCTCAGAGGCCTCTTTTGGCCCTTTCCCGGCATCTTTCTTCCTGTCGCCGGGACTCTTCTCGGACTTATCCTTTCCGGAGAATAGTTTAAGGAAACGCTTGACAACCTTCGCCGCAAATATAAAGGCGGTGACGGCAATAACTGCTGCTACGATTAATCCAAGGAACATGGTTTCTGTTTATTAGAGCCGGACCTTTCGGGCGCGGATATGCTCCCTGTGAGTTTTCATCCTAAAACCCCTCTCCGAGTTGAGGATACGGTAGGCTTCGGCGAGCTTTTCGGAGTACTTCTCCTGGGGAAGGATACCCTTGCGGTCATAAGACTCGACAAGGCGCCATTCCATGTCCTCGTGTGAGACGACCTCGCCGTTGGGGAGGATGTGCTTGAGATTGAACCCGTCCTCCGCGAGGGTCCTGGAGACCGTACCGAAGCGATGACAGTAGAGGGGATCTCCCTCAGCGCAGACGATCGCGATGATGTGCCCCTCGGCGGAGAGTTTCTTCACGGCCTCGATGCCTTCCTTGTAGGGCTCGCTCTCAGTGAGCGCCTGCCAGTCGACACGGCCCTTGCTATCGTAGAGGGAGAGGTCCGCCGGACGGCCTCCCAGGCGTTCCCCTGCGATGTAATAACCAAGCCCCTTGTCTATGAGCGTCTCATAGAGGGTATCCGCATCGAACTGCGGGGTGAAACGGCTGCGGGGCGTGCTCCTGACGTCCACCACGGTGTCTATCCCCATCATGCCTATGGTGTTGAGGAATCCTTCCTGCGAGCGCATCCCGTACCCTATGCTGTAGATGGTGCGGACCGCCTGCGGCTTCCCCTCGATGAGGTCTTCCTTGAAAGGGGAGTACATTTCCGGAAGCGGGGCCATCCCCGGGTCCTCACCGGGGTCGAGGAGTTCCAGGTGGTCGATATTACTCACCGGACAGCGGTCCCTCTTCTCATCGTCCCCGAGATGGCGGCTGTCAAGCTCTGCCTCCAGACCGCTCCCAAGGCCATCGTCAAGTAGCCTCTCACGGATGGCTGCGCGGATATCCTCCATGTGGGCTACGGGATCGGCACTGTGGGCTATCGTGAAGATGTCGCGCGCTGCCCAGGCCTGCTCCCTGTACCCCTCGAAGCGGGCCTCGTGGGAGACGTCCCGGTAGTCGCCGAGCTGCACCTTGATGAGTCCCTTTCCGTCCAGGGAGATGCGCCCTGCGAGGACGTCTCCGAAGAGAAAGTCGATACGGCGGGATCCTATCCAGAGGTGATAGGCGTCCTGGTAGTGTATCTGCCCGACTCCGGTGTTGCCGGCCAGGGTGTTGAGCTCCTTCTGGAGGTCGATGCACCATGAGCGGAGGGAGCGAAACTCCTTGAGGTTGCGCTTTCGCTCCTGGAGCGGGGGCATACCCGGCGCCACGTAGAAAGACGGGGAGACGAGCCTCTTGACGTCCTGTATGTAATAAGTCTCGGTCTCAGGCATCGCTCCGTAGGCGAAGGTCCCGACTCGGGTGTCATGATACCGGGACATCAGGTCTCCGACCTCGGAAGGGGTGATGGTCTCCATGTCGGGGTAGTGCCTTGCTAGGAAACGGTGGATATCCGGACGGTCCAGAGGCACGATGGCCGTTGGCTCGCCCGCTCCTACGTGTATGATGGAAAGGGCATCACGGGTGAGGCCCGCATACGGGCTCGCCCCGGTGTCAATCTCTATGCGTGAGATCTCATCGAAGGACTCTATCTGACGGGCGATATCCGTAGGGATATACGGGAAGAGCTTACCAACAACGGTCGGTGTGACCTCCCCGTAAAGGGCTTCCGCCATGGCTCCGGCAATGCCCGCCACGGCGTTGGACGGCCCGCCGTAGGCTACGGCCCGGCGGACGGCATCCTCCCAGGAGTCGCTCCTGACGACGGCGCGCAGGGCCGCCTCCGTGACGGTGCGGGCCGAGGGCGGTGCGGGAGACGGGGGAGCGACCCATCGGTACGCCCCTTCGACCGGGGTGCCCAACATGACTACCTGTTCTCGGATCTCTCCGCGGAGTTGTGCCCGGACGTCTTCCTCGAGACGGGACAGGTTGAGCCCATACTGCATCTCCATCGTCGTGAATATCTCGGCGGCAATGCTCCCGTCCAGGGCCATGTGGATGGCATGGGTCAAAGCCTGGGCCGTCCGTGCCGTCTCCTTGTCCGTGCAGGTCGCCCTCACGCAGGCTTCCGCGAGTTCCAGGGCACGGAAGAGGTCGTCCTTGAAGAACGCTGCTATGGGAACCGCCCGAGTGACGGCGGACCAGTCGGGGGTGCCGGACGGGCGAGACATCCCGGACGTGAGGAACAGGCGCGTCGGCTCGGTCCAGCCGCCGCGCGGATGGGCGTCGAACTGCCTCTTCAGGCAGCGCTGAAGGTTCTCCACCGTGGGGGAGTCCCTGTAGGTGGTCAGCCAGTTGACGACTGCGGCCGCCCCGTGCGACACCTCCGTCGCCTCTGGGAAAAACGACCGGACCCTGCCGCGAGAATAGGCCCTCCGGCTCTCGCCGAGGTCGAAATAGCGGTTGTAAGTGTTCTCGATCATGTAGGGGGCGCCGACAAGATCCCCGTAGACGGTTCCCTTGAGGTTCGGCCCGGGATGGTGTTCAGTTTTGTCCATCGCTTGCGGAAGATTGTTCTTACAGGCTGCTCAATGCCGTGTTGCGAAAAGGGGAGGGCTGGCCGCCCTCCCCGGGGAATGACTGGATCCGGAAGGATGCGTCAGAGCTTCGGGGCCCTCTTGGTGGAAGGCTTCTGTGTCGTCTGCTGCTTCTGGGTCTCCTCCTTCTGCTGCGTCTCCTTGACCTCGGCGTTCTTCTTCAGGTACTCGTAGGCGGCGGAGCGAATCTCCTGCCCCTTGGCGCTGTGGTCCTCGGCGATCTCTCCTCGGGCCACGTTGAACGAGATGGCAGTGCCGAACGGCTCGCCGGTCTTGGTCCCCTTGCCGAAGGCGGCGCTGATCTGGCCGCTGGCGAGGGCCTGGGCCATCGCATCGTCCACCTTGATGCCCTTGCCGAAGAGCTCGTGGTTGANNCTTGGAGTGGCCCTCGGCATCGATGAACCGCGCGGCGAGGGCGGTCTCTGAGACGGCCACCGGACGATGGCTGCGGGAGTCGAAGCCGAGGAAGAACCTCTGCTCGCGGCCGTCTTTGTAGGTCATCACGAGCGGTTCCGG
>DBWN01000058.1:11334-30894 GCA_002308935.1 Bacteroidales bacterium UBA1237
TTGTCCTTCTCCGGATCGAGCTTGTACGAGAACCCGTTGTCGAAGACGACCTTGAGGTTGTCCCTGCGGAGGCGGTAGTCCTCGTTCATCTCGCGGACGCCGACACGCGGGTCGAGGACCCATTCGCCGGTCGCCTCGTCCTTCATGCGGCGACTGACGAGCTGGACGGTCTTCTCCGTTGGCTCGGGGATGCCGGGAATCTGGACGGAATAGGTTACGAGGTCGGTGGCCTTGCCTGCGGCAAGCTGCTCCGCGACCTTCGGATTTGCTTCCACGACGCTGCGCGGAACCTCGAGCGATGACCAGTCGATCCGGTCAAGCGCTTCGCGAACTTCTTCGCTGATTTGAATCTCTGCCATTGCTGTAACAGTTAGATGGTGAATGATGGGTTGTATGTTGGTGTTTGAATCAGTCCTGTCCGTTTCGGCTGGGGACAAACGAGTTCCGCCCGGAGGACAAGCCACTTGCCGGGGGCGAGATGGAAGGCGGCCATTCTGGGAGGATTGACCTTTCCTTCATAAAGTTGTCGTATGTCTCCATGTCCAAATAAACCCTAGGGTTTTATCAAGTTTTTGTGCTTTTTTGATTGTTTTTATTTGTTATAATGCGTTTTTTATTTAATTTTGCTCTTGATGGCAAATCGGATAAATAAAAACCGCGTAACAATCAAATAAAAGTGTAACAAAGTAAATAATAATTTTACTATAAAGCAAATTATCATGGCAGAAAGCGAGAAAAGATTGCAGTTCCTTCTTTCCCTGATGGAGGTGAGGGGAGTGTCCAAGCACGAGCTGGCCCGGATCATGGGAGTCTCCCCCCAGAACATCTTCACGTATTTCAAGCGGGACGACATGAAGCTTTCCGTCGCCCAGGAGATGGCCTCGAGGCTTGGTTACGACCTGTCCTACCGCATTGAGAAGGAGGGTGCGGTCCGAGATGTGGTTACGGATATCGAGGGCTTGGTCGGTAAGGACGGAATCCAGAGACTCGCCTTTCTCCGAGTTGCCATGAGCCAGTACGGAATCGAGCGGAAGAAACTGGCAGAGCAGCTTGAACTCAACTATACCGGAGTCAACCGCTGGTTCAAGGTGGACGACATCGCCTTGTCTTATATCTATAGAATCGCTGATCTCTATGGCCTGAAAGTAAAAATCAAGGCGACTATTCAGAGGAAGCAGATTCCGGATGGATTCCTTGATTTATCGTAGAATGCATTAATACCCATAGAGAGATTCGAATAAGCTCTCAACCGATAGAGCTCTATTACAGAATCTGAACGTATCAGTTTAGCTATATGAGAGTTTCTCCCATCCTTTCACGGTTTGTCATCCCGATCTCCTTCGGCTCTGTATCGACAATCGCTTTTGTGGTGTCAAAGTTAATGAAGATCTTCTCCTGGCTATCTACGGTATTGATTGTTCTGGCTTGTTTTGGGATTGTCGTTGGTATACTGTTGGATGGCAGGAAGCGGATTGCAATGTTTGTAATTTCGGCTTTGTTGTCCCTTTTTATTTTTCTTGAGCAGCGGTCGTTATTATCTACAACATCCCGTTCAGAATTGGTTTCCGATGCGACAGAATCTCTTGTTGATTACTATTACCATTTAACGGAGAACCCCATTGCCGAGCACCCGTGGATCAGTAAAGAGAATTTCATCGACGACCGCATCAGGTGTATCATTGTGCCGTCGAGTGGATATTCTGAGTTTTGCGAATCCGCTTTTGATGCTGAAACCATCATCAGAGACGATCCTGAAAAACGAGCCGTCAGGGTTTGTCCCCTAAATCTAAGGCAGAACGGTAAGGAAATACAAACAAAATATAGGTTTGTTTTGGCGTATGCTCCGCAATTGAAAAAAGAGTGGCAAGCGAAGGGGAGCATAAATCTCCCCGAGAGTTCCTATCTGACGTTGAAAGGAATGATAGAAATAGATGATAATGACTGGCAGCAAGGAAAGGAGTTGCTCGAACGAGCCAAATCGGAGGGCAATGCCGCTGCCGGTTATTATCTGTCACGGTGGTACCGTTCCGGGTATGGAGACGAGCCCGATATAGAAAAGGCCGACTCCCTTCTGAAAGATGCGGTTGAATCTGGTTCGAGAAGTGCCCGGTATGAATGGGGAAGCAAAGTGTTAAGGAATCCGGGTATTGAAATGTCCGACTTGAAAAAAGCTCTAGCTGTCGATTACCTTCGTGACGCCTCTGTGTTGAAGGAATCCATAGGAACAGTGACAACCGCCAACTTGGCGAGAGAGTCGTTCTTTATGCTAAATGACTTTTATCGTGCATGCGGAAAAGAGAGCGGCAGCAGGAAATACTACAAGGCTGCATATCGGATGGCCAAAAGGAACACACGGTCCTTTGTCGATAACGAGATAAGGTACGTCGCCTTGTTGGACAACTGTATCTCCTTGGAAAAATATGACGAAGCTTTGGAGATTATTGTTGAGGGGAAAGTACAGAGGCAGCCTCATGTTTACCTTGTTCATGCTGATATGCTTTCGGAAGGAAAAGGCGTCGCCAAAAATTTGGACGAAGCTGAGAGGTTGCTACGTTTTGCGGCAGACTCATTGAACCATTATCCGGCTTATCACGGGTTGTCCATATTATACAGGCGAAACGGGAAAAAGGGATCCGAGTTCTGGGATAGGCTTTATTCCATTAAGTTTTCCAATGAAGTTGAATAATATGCCAGATACCGTTAACGGGAAGAGGACTCCCGGAAAGCAAGTCTTCTATAATGCCATCTCGGTTATTGTCTCTTCGGGTATCACTCTTTTCGGCCTGTACGAGTCTCTTAAGACTACGCAAGCCTGTTTTGTGTTTGCCGTATGTGCCGTGATGCTTATTGTCATCTCCTTTATTATCAAAAGACGTTCTTCGGAAAAGTTCGGGACATTCTTGCTAAATGGGATCGCCATACTTATCCTATCTTCATCTGTTTTTTTGTATGACTGGTTGACTGAGGTAAATGGTAGTATCTGGTATGAATCCATCAAGAAGAATAATGATGAGAGTCTGATTGAAATGAAGTCGAAAGCAGACAATGGAGATGGGGTCGCCCAGATGGAGCTTTCGGACTACTATGATGCGCGTAGGGACTTTGAACATGCGAGCAAATACGCACAGAAGGCAGCCTTTAATGGGAATGCAAGAGCATATGAGCGTCTAGCTCTTTATAACTTGGAAGGTTTGGGGTGCAAGGTGGACGTTCAATCTGCAATCTCATACACTATAGATGGAATGAAACATGGTGAGGATGCTTTTACTCGGATTTGGAAGATAATTGAAGAGAAGAAGATTGTTTTGTCTCCGACGGATAGCCTGAAACTGAAAAGGTGTGTTGACAAAAAGCAGCAGCTTGAGTCGATCTTCTTGGAAGCCGATTCAGTACTGAGGCTTGAAGGGCTGGTTTCTTTGGTACAATACATCGACAATAACAAGGCCATTATCGAGGATGCGTCCATTGACGGTTATAGGCCGGCGACAGAGTTGTTATATGTCAACGAATTCATAAAGCATCCTCAGGGTTCTGATGAATTGCATCGCCTCGCCACGATGTTATATCAAGCATCTTTCCTGCCGACACAGACACTAGACCGCAGCAATTTTTATAGGTATTACCATAACGAGGAAAGTTACGATACAAAGAATTTTAAGCGATACATCAAAGAGAATGACTATGCGCTTCTGATATTCGGAGACCGCATACTGGATATTGTATCCCCGGAAAAACTCTTATTGTATACGGATGCGGCCGTTCTGAATGAGTATGAACTCTACCGTGCTCAGTTTGAGTGGCTAAAAAAACTTAATGATGGTACAATTAAACCAGTGTGTTTTATCTGGAAGTTTTATTTTGCTTCCACTTTTGATGAAGCGTCGGTAGCAAGGGAATTGTTAAAACGCAGTATTGCCGAGGTCCAAGATAGGATGGACCATCCTGCAGAAAAGGATCCGGCTGTTTACGATCTGTTGATGTCTAGAGGTGTCGAAATACATATCGCAACGCCCTGGTCTCCGGTTAATTGAGGGATGAATGAACACCCTGGGCGACCACTGTGTAATATCGTCATTATTATTCAGCGGAAGTGTGTACATGCGACTATCGCCAAGGACTATACAATGTGCCAACGGATAATGAAGGCCTCCTCCGATGAAACGGCATTCTCAAGACTCTTCTGGAGACTGTCAATCTGTTCTTCGGATTTAGCATCATAGTATTCCCGTGCTTCATTGCACTTGACTTGTGCATCATTTAGCTGTTTGCTCAGGCCCAGTTCCTTCTTCTTGAGTTCAATCCGTTCTGCTGCAGATGCGGCCTTTTTGGCCGCCCTGCGAATGGCTTGCAGCTCTTTCCTCAGGGAGATGACCTTGTCCTCAAGAGGATATACGTTGTCGTCCGCCCAGGCATATAGCTTGTCAATCTCTGCGTTCAGGTATATCTGCATCCGGGAAGAAAGATTCCTTTCGTAGTTCTCAAGCAATGATTTGAACTCATGGTTGAGACGTTTCCGTACGTCGTCAGGGACACTGATCAGCTTGTCTTCGATAACGTCCAACTCCAAAAGCTTCTTTCCGAAATCATCCGGGGTGATTGTGCCATTATCGGAGATTCCGCATATCAGGAGTTCTTCCTCGTCATCGTGTGCATTTCTGGCTTTGACCCGATAACCTATGCAAAAACCGCTTTGGCCCTTGAACTGTTCGAGGGTGGAAGAATGATAGGGATACCCGCTCAAGTCGAATGTGGCGCTGGTCGGAGAAGGCGAGAGAGAACTGGCGCTGCGGATGACGAACTGGCCAAGCGGAGATCCGGAACGGATTTGATGGGCCTCTCCTTCTTTCGTAAGGGAATACCGCCCGGGTTCAACATCTTTGAATCCTTCGATGATGGTGAAACTGTGGCTCCTCTCATCTATGTTGCAAATATGGCCTTTCAGCATAGCCAGAGAGAGTTCCCACAGGTGACGACTGTACTGGCTGATCCGTTCGGAATCCACATTCTGCCGCGTTCGGAGCTTTTTTATAACCTCCTCGTCGAAATGCTCCAGGAGGGTGCTCTTCGTCTTTCTCATCCGCTCCGAGATAATCTCTTCCAGTTCTGCCTGCAAGGCGTCGAAGGCGGCATTGATTTCGAATTCTGTGCGGCAGGTCTGGTAGATGTCGCAGAGCCGTTGTTCGAGATCGATGTTGGACTCGATGGCGCCAAGGATTTCGTCGCTGCTCCCGAAGACACCCTCGAATAGCTGGAACTTGGAATTGAGCAACTGATAGACCCTGCGGTCCGCGGCGTTGGACTGGTTGACGAAATTCACCACCACGACGTCGTGCTTCTGTCCGTAACGGTGTACGCGTCCGATGCGCTGCTCGATACGTTGCGGGTTCCAGGGCATGTCATAGTTGACCACCATGGAGCAGAACTGGAGGTTGATGCCTTCCGCTCCGGCCTCCGTGGCGATCATAATGTCGGCTTCCTCTTCGAAATAGTCCGTGAGGGACTGTTTTTTGTCGATGAGCGGATCCCCAGTCACGCGGTCGCTCCCTCTATGTGCGGACAGCCATCGGGTATAGATACTCTTCGCTTCCGGGCTGTTGTTCGTCCCGTTGAAGCAGACGATCTTCCCCCTGTAGCCGTTGGCGTTCAGATAATCCTGGAGGTACTCCTGTGTCCGGCAGCTTTCGGTGAAGATGAGCGCCTTCCTGTTGGCCCCCAGTTCGGACATCTTCCGGAAAGCCAGTCCGAGTGCTTCGACAAGCGCCTTGGCCTTGCTTTCCTCCCCGATGCTTCGGGCAAGTTGCGCATAGCTCTCCAGTTCCCCCATCTCCTCCATTATGGCTTTTTCGGCCATCTCGCCGCCTGGGAAGAGTTCTCCCTGCGGACCGGAAACAGGCTCATCCGCGTCGTCTTCGTCAAGGATCTCGTCCTCCTCGGAGAGAACGTCAAGGATCCGTTTGACCTTTCCCGTCGTCAAGTACTCCTGAATGCGCCGCCTTATCTTCTCCAGGGTGAAACTGAGCGCATAAGAGGAGGACGCCATGATCTTGCGGATGGTGATGGTCATCAGGGGACGCGTATTGTCCGGGATGCCGAACAGGAACGGTCTCATCAGGTAGTCGGTGACCTTGTCATAAAGATCCTGTTCCTTAGGGTTCAGGGCGAAGTCCTGGACCATGGCCGTCCGCTTCGTATAGCGGACATACTCCTGTACTTGATGACGCAGCGTCCGCTGGATGATGTGTTGGAGCCTTCCTTTCAACTCCCCGAAGCGGGCGCTGTCCCGCGTCGAGATGGAGTTGTACTCCTCTGAGAAGTTGTCTATGCTGGAGAAATACTGGCCGTCGATTATGCTGATGAGTCCGTAGAGTTCGTTGAGGTTGTTCTGGAGCGGCGTCGCTGTCAGGAGTACCTTCTTGTAGGGGAGAAGTGCGCGCCGGATGGCGGAGGCGATCTTGTTCCTTTTCTTGAATACGTTCCGGAGTTTGTGCGCCTCGTCAAGGACGACGAGATCCCACGGGGTCTTGCCGATCTCCTCGGCATGCTTGGCGGCAAAGTGATAGGAGCAGATGACGATCCCGTCCTGGTCGAACGGGTCCTCGTCCGCGGCTTTCATCTCTTCGTAGGTCTTGCCGACCAGGACGGAGGAGGGTAGGAAGAACTTCTCCCGAAGTTCGAAGCACCACTGGTTGCGGAGGGAGGCGGGGACGACGACGAGAATCCTCCGTTTGTGCTCCGCCCAGCTCTGAGACAGGATGATTCCCGCCTCGATGGTCTTCCCGAGGCCGACTTCGTCGGCGAGAATGGCTCCCTTGCTGAGCGGGGACTTGAACGCAAAGAGGGCCGCATCAACCTGATGTGGATTGAGGTCCACTCTTGCTTCGGACAACACACCCGTGAAACGGGAGTCGTCCGAGGTGGATTTCTTATGGGAGATGTCCCAGGCGAAGTATCGCTTCTGTAGGTCGGTCAGTTGCATGGCGTTCTATGCTCTGGGAAGACGTTCTATCTTGATTCCGTACTCTGGAGAGGCGCTGTCGAACTCCTCTATCCTGGCCCCTTTCCAGTATTTCTTTGCAATGTCCTGGCAGGCCTTCTTCAGCGTCGGATTCGTTTCATAGTCGGCTTCTGCGCCGTAAAGGTCCCTGATGCGCTCATAGGATTTGTTCAGGTCCAGGTCGGTGAGGGAGATGCGCACGATGCGGAACGGCTCGTCGGGATGCATCTGCATGAAGCGGTTCTGGGACTTGTGGATGTAGAACGGGACAGCCTCCTCCTTGAATGAATAGAGGTTGGTCTTCACGTCGATAAAGATCGCGGGACGGGTAGAGGTCGCCTTAAGCTTGAAGTCATAGTCGCCGACTCCCTGGGCGGCAGCGTATTCGTGCTCGATATGGTTGTTCTTCAGATACTGCTCGTAGATAAGCTCGCCGATGTATCCGATGGTCTTGCGGACCTTGGACTGCATGGATTCGTCATCGTCGTCGGGCATGTCTTCAAGAAGGTTCCTGATCTTGTCCTTGTTCTCGGCGACCGTCTTGAGTTCCTCCTCGGAGAGGCCCTCGACGATATCCTTGATCGTTTCGATGTTCTCGTTGATCTTGTCGATGGCATCCTCGCCGAGTGCCTGGGCCATCTCGACCGCCTTCTTCTCGCTTTCGCTCAAGGCGTTGGGGTCGATGCCCTTTTCGACCATATCCACGTATATGCTTTGCAGGGCGATGAAAGGGTCCTTGAAGAACAGGGTGGCCTTGGCGACCCGCTCGAGGGTCTTCATCTCGGTGAGCCCCTCCTGGTTGGGGTGTTGGATGATAACCTTCTTCTCTTCGACATCATAGCCGTACAGGTCGCTCTTGGAGGCTATCTTCACGGCCTGCTCGCCCGTGGATTCGTTGATGACGGAAAGGATGATGCCCACCGGGGCCTGGCTGAGGAAGATCCTGACGCCTCCGGATTCTTCAGAATCCTTCCATTGCCCATAGGCGGTCGTGTTCCATTCCTCGTAATCCTTTTTCTCGGCCGTCGTCCTTATGACATAGCGAGTCCTGCCGTTGAGCCCCTGGCTCATGAGGAAGTTGACGTTCAGGCCATTGTATCCGTAGATCTTGTTCTGTGCGAAGAACTGCTTGAGTTGGACTTTCTTCTCGATCTGGTCCACGTTGGAATGGACGTTTTCGAAGGTCATGAGCGCACCGCCCTCGTCCATGTATTCGAAAGAGAGGATTTGAGTCGGCAGTCCTGCCTCGTCCTTGGAGAAGGCAGGCGTAAAACGAAGACCGGGAAGGGAATCCATGTCTTCGGGCAGCTTGTCGAGGAGATTGCCCAGCGTACGGAAACGCGCATTCGTGTAAAGGAGAGGGATGTCGAATCTCTGCTCGGCAATCCACCGGATGGTACGCTCGAGACGGGCCTCGTCATTGACGGCTGCCTGGATGTTGGGGAAGTCGGCATTCTCTTTCAGGGCTGCACGCAGCGCAATGTTTTCGCAGGAATCGGTCTTCAGCCCCTTCAGAAGATGGAGCGCGTTCTCCCGATCCTTGTCGATCCAGGAAGAGACGGCTTCCGGAAGCTTTTCCTCCGCCAGAAGAAGGTCATTGGAAGCATAGACTTGCTTGTCCTTGTTGAAACCTTTCATCTGGAAGTACTCATCAAATCCGACGAACCCATATTTACTGATCATGTCCAGGGCGTCAGATAGTGATACGTCGTCGCCGATTTCCAAGTTCTTGTAACCGGGCTTCTTCGTGAGAGAGTAATCCAGGCAGAACCGGAGCTGCTCCACCGTCAAATAGGTGTTGTATAAATCGTCATAGACCTCTTCCGGACTCTTTGATTCCTCGCAGTCGGAGTAAACGACCCGTCTGAAAAGACCCGGATCGGGAAGGCAACTGAAGAAACTGTCCGCCAGTTCGTTCTCGGTTTTGGTGTTACCGAGCAGAAGGTACAAGTCGTAGTCGGTCCCGTTAAAACTGACGATGTTGGACTTGATGGTCTCCGGCAGATGCTGGTCGTTGTGTGTGATGAGTTTCATCAGGCGAGCCCGGTAATAACCGTCCGACTGATCCTTGCCCAATGCATAGCTGATGATCTGCCACGTGAGGTCGTCCTCCTCCAAGGCATTGTCAACTGCGAGTCCCTGAAGATTCTCGAAGAAAATCCTGTTGATGGAGTCGTTGTGCAGTTTCACAACGGGAAGGAGTACCGGGAGCTTGTCCTCGGGAAGCTTCCTGAGGACAATCTCCATCATGCCGTTGTTTGTTGTAAGTTCGTATTCGGCGAGCTGGTTGACGAAGTAACGGCATACCTCAGGGTCGATCCGGTTATAACCGATGCCCTGAAGGGCCGTGTCCATCGATTCGGATTCGATCGTACATGTGTAATTTCTACCTCTGTCAAGCTTGGTGATGATGTAGTTGTCATTTCCGAGGGAGTTGACCATAAAGTCACGGAGGATGGCGGCCCCTGTAATCTTGATAATGCACTGTAGGATACGAGCGTCGACTACCGCTACGTTGTCCAAGACATCGCTGATTGATACGGAATCCGTCTCGAAAGGCGCTTCCGACAGCGCTTTTCTGAACTGATACGGAACAAGTGGATATCCATTCGTAAAGGCGAACGTGGCCACCCAGTCGTACTGCTCGCTGTCGAGCTTGTCGCTGGAGCGCAGCAAGAAGCATTTCTCGCTGGTGGGTACACCACTCTCAACAAGATAAAGGGTAATTCTCTCTGAGGGCCTTTCTGCGGCCTCGAAGACGGACTGGATGTCCTTGAGGTATTGCCGGTTCTGGACTGCCCAGTCCGGGAGGGCCGCGACTTTGTCCATGTTCTCAAGCAGCCATGACCAGATGTCTTTTGGCGTGCTGATGAAGAATTCGTCGGGGAGGATATCCGGAACGTATCCCGCAACGCAGAAATCGTCGAACAAGATGCTTCCCTCCGGCTTTCGACGAATCAGCTCAGAGAATGCCCGGTATGTCCCGTCCAGCGCTTGGAACAGAGGGACGTTCTTCTTGATGGGGGCCAGTGTCCGTGGGAAGCGTTTTGCGTCGACCAGGATGTGACTGGCCGCGTCTGTCCTTGCCGACCCATCCCGATAGAAGTCGATGTGCCTTGCGATTTTAGAAACATTGATAGTACCTCCGTTCACAGTCTGGTCGTCGCTGAAATATGAGACGGGGCCCAGAATGTACTCTATCTCCGGGCAACGGTCCAGGTGGCCGTGACCGGCGTCCGCATCATACAGGATGACAGGATTGTCGATGGAGAGAATCTCATCCAAACTATACACATTTCCTTTGTTTGAGAGGAAGAGATGCTTCTCTGCGATGACCGCATCCTCCTTGCTGAGATGCAGGAAATCAGAATGGAACTCCATATAGCGGTCCCTGCTTATCGACTTGATCCATTCGGAAAGCTTCCTGTCGTCGGCTTTCATGAGAATGTCCTTGAGCGGGAGGCTTTGAAGGTCGATGCCGAAACACTTTATCTGCCCCTTGGAGATATCCTCGCTGACCCAGTGGATGTCATTGATTCCAAGTTTGTCCAAAGGGATGCCCGGATTATCTCCATCGGGTTTCCTGACCTCGCTCATCGGGAGATAGTCCCCTTCCTGAGTCTTCACGTTATCCCTTATGAAAGGAAGGAATGTTTCATAGAACGGCTTACTGATGAACTGTACGTCCTCATTCTCTTTCAGCGGCTGAGAAGCTAGGAGAGACTTGTAGATGTAATCGAACAGCTCCTTGTCGCTTGCCTGAATCTGCTTGATTCTTTCCAGAAGATGACGGAAGGCCTCGGCCAGCTGGAGACCGGTTTTTCTTGTGTCGTTGATGCGTTGGCGGCTTTCGTCATGATCAAAGTTCGGGGAGTCTATGATGAATCCCATCTTATACCGGGTTTCGGTGATGGGCAGGGTCTTGAACAGTGTGACCGTGCCATCCTTCGCGAAAGACGGGTTGAAGGCAAACTGGTAGGAGAACGAACCGTCGGTATCCGGAATCGTGAAATCGATGGATAGGGAGTGGACGACATGTTCCATCTCCACCTCTTGATGGTTGATGTAGATGTGATTGAGATGACGCCCCCGGTTTCTCTCTTTGTCGGCGGTAAGAACGGTGAAGCCGGCCAGCCGGGTCAGCACTTTGCTTATGTTTGTCTTGTCCGAAATGGCCTCGAATTGCCCCTCTCCGAGGGGGACGATGATCGCCGTCCCCGTCCCCGTCTTGAGGCGGTTGATAGTCCTCTTGGGGTCCACGAGCCTCTCGAAGGCGGCGCGGATGTCGTGGAACTCCTTCCTGGAGAAGAGAGCATTGTCCACTCCCGGGGCTATCGGGAAGTAGGTCATCAGGATTTTGCAGACGAGCAGGTCGGGATTCTCCTTGTATGGATCCGTGTATGTCCATCCGTCGGTACTCTGCAGGCGGAAATTGTCGAGTTGGACCGAACTTCCCCAACTGATCAGATAAGGCCCTTTTCGTGCTTCCTTAACGGCCTTCAGCAGAAGCGTGCTGTTGCTGGCGACGCTCTTGTCCGCAATGAGGTTGTAGAGAAGCTTCGACCCCTGGCCGAACTCACCGCTCTTGCTGTCATCGCCGGCCTTGCGCGACTTACCCTTAGCAAGAAAATTGTAAAGCTGGCCATCTTTGGGATTGGGATCGTCGGGATCGGTGAGGAAGGGTTCTCCGTTGTTCAAGACAATGAGATAGTCTTTGTCGAAAAAGAAACAAAGGGAATCCGCCTTGGCGTCGAACGCGTTTTGCACGAACTCGTAGAACAGCTGCTCCTCGCTGTCTTTTGCAAACGTAGCAATGTGAGCGATGGTCGGGTCGATTCTTTGCCCCAAGCCATACATGGTCCTGAGAAACGGTTCCTCATCCGTACCCAGTTTCTCTATGGAGGCTTCTTTGCAGTAGCCTTGTATATATGTCTTTAAGTCGCGGACTTTCATGCTGTCTAGAAATTGATATACGGGATGATTTGGATGATGAAGGTCTTGTTCTTGTCTTCTCCCTTCGGATCCTGGGGCGAATACTTGTACCGGTTCTGTCCACCATATCCGGAACCGCTGACAAAAAGCTCTCCGGGATACTTGTGCCCGGTATCGACCTTTGCCGCCGAGTTTGCAGGATCATTATACAGGAGGTCGCTAAGGATGTTGTTGCTTCGCCAGAGTTCGACCACGGTCAGCGCTCTCTTATAGCTGTTCTCCAACCCGAGCTTCCATGCCGTTGGATTCCCTTCGGGCGTCACCCAATGGATGCCGCCGTCCCTGAGGTTGTTGGCGAGGCGGCCCTCAACAATAACTTTGAATTTGACCTTGCCCGTCGTGTCCACCTCCTCTTGGAATTTGTGCAAGATGGACTCCAACTCCTTTCCTGCAGCGAGAAGGTCGTCCACATATTCCGGGAGAATATTATCGAAGTCATTCGGGTTGAACCGCACATCAATCTTGCATTCGAATCGCTTGTAGTCCTCATTGTATCGGAAATAATCCGATTTCAGCGAGTTCTGGGCCTCCTGGAACAACTTGATTTTCTGGTAGAGTTCAGCGTTGATGATAATGTCATTGACGTTTGCTTCCGTAATGCCCTTTTCGTGGTATAGGTCGACGTATATCTTGTAGCTCGAATAGGCCACGAGACTTGCAATGATGAACACGATGAGGAACCCGGACATGAGGTCCGTGTAGTTCTGCCAGAAGTTGTGCTCCTCGCCGTCGTTATGAAAAGTCAGGCGTCTCATTTGGGTGCGATTCTGGACAGTACGGATTCCAGCTTCTGGAGAGCTACAATGGCCTTCCCCAGTTCTTCGATGCGCATGACGATCGCTTCCATATTGGTTTCTTTCTCCTGGACTATGGAAATGACCTTTTCTACGCTCTCATTGGTCCTCCCTACACTCTTAAGGCCGCTGCCTACCTCTTCGAGCTCCTTCTCGACCTTTTCGTTGAGGTCATGAGCGTTCTGGACTGCATCACGGAAAGACTCCGAGGCCTGCTCGTAATTGGAGACGATACTTGCCGACTGGTCGCTGATAAACTCGTATGAATCTTTGAGCTTCTGGACATTGGCGGCAACGGCCGCTTCCAGAATAGCAATCTGCTCTGAAACGGAAGAGATAATCCGGTTCGCCGTATCGCTAAGGGAGGAAGACATCTGCGACAAGAGGGAGCTGTTGAAGGCATTCTGGTCCTCAACGGATTGCTTCTGAATGGCTAGCGTGTCATCAGCCATTCTTTGAAGGGCCGAAGCTTGCCTCGAGGTAAGGTCTTCGATGCCGGAAACAGTATCCGTCCTGAGGCTCTCGACAGCCGCCCTCAGGCTCTCGCGGATATCTGACAAGTCCGCAGAACTTGCCTCCGTCAGAGTCTTGACCGACTCCTGGTGGGAGGCGAGTATTCCCAGGGCGTCTTCGCCAAGCCGCCTGGTGAGACCCTCAAGGAGATCGCGGCTCTGTTCGAACTGTGTCGTCCCGAAGTTGGTGACCCGCTCTTCGATGACGGTGTTCATTGCCTCGAAACAATTCTCCATCTCCTTCACGAACTTGTCGACGAACTTGTCGAGGATATCGCTTTGCGCCGCGATACTGTCCGTCAGTTTTTTGTTGTTCTCCTTGTTGGTTTCCACCTCTTTGTCGATAGCTTGCGTCATTCTCGTGACATGCTCATCCAGGGCTTCGAGAGCACGCTCCGGCTCTTTGTATTTGAGCGTCTCGACAAGAACCGCATCCTCCTTGGCGAAATGCAGCTTAGTGAGTATGGTCGCGAAGAACGCGAACACCAGTCCATAGATGGATGTAGAGAACGCGGGAATCAGGTTCGCTATGATCTTTTTCAGGTCTAGGGTATTATGCGCAGACGACGCCACTTCACCGACAGTTTTCCCTATTTCGGACACGGTGGATGTTGTTTCCGAAGAGATACCGGCAAGAGAGTAGCAAATGGCCCCGAAGGTCCCGAGGATGCCAAGGGATGTGAAGAGACCCGGCATGGAAGTGAGAAGAATCCTGGACCCGGTTTTCTTGTACTGATACCATAGAACTGATGAGACGATAAGGCTCAATATGATCATCAGCCCGTTCCACCAGTTGAAAGGAGTTAGCATTTTCAAAAAGTCGCCCATATGAGTGTTGTTATCAGCGTTATCGTTTAAAACTTATAAAGTTACATATTATTCGGGACTATCGCCCAATTTGTCGTATGCCGTCTTCCAATAATGCAAAGAAAGGGTTTTTGGGCGAAGTGTTTCTTCGCGATGTCCTCCAATGCGAACATAGGTTTCATCCGGAAATCGTCACATGATTCCGTCGAGGAACCGAGACGGCGGCTTTGGATACCCCCTGGCATCTTTCCTCGGGTAGGTAAGGTACAAGTCTCCTTTCGTACGTGTTGCCGCGACAAACATCGACTTGCGGAGATCGTTGACGAAGATTGCCTTCCCGCGTTCGTCCTCGTCCCTGGCAAACCACATATTGGGAAAATGTCCTTCAAAGAGACCCATGATGATGACGTTCTTCCATTCCAGCCCTTTTGCGGAGTGGATCGTCGAGATGGTGAGGTACTGGTCGGTAACAGGAACCTTGCACTCCACATAGTTCTTCTCGATGAACCGGGAGAAGGTGTTCCGGTCGATAGCGAATGACAGGAGGTACTCCCCGATGCTGGTGAACTGCCCCATGACCTCCTCCAGGGCGGCCATGTCCGCCTTGACTTCCTCGTCCCTTGCATTGTAGAAATACCGGTCGATAAGGGTCGAGGCAAGCGCTTTCAGGGACACTTCCTCCTTGAGCCTGGTCTTGCGGGCAATGTCTTCTTTCAGATCCTTGATGAACCTGCCCTCGGTCGTGTTGTAGAAGCGCTCGACGGCATTCCTGCCAGGCATTCGGTCCGCCTGGATGAAATACGCCCTGTTGATGGCGTTGATGCTGTACACGTTGTCGCTGTCGATGATGCGGAGCAGGTGGTTGAACGTCTTGACATGTTTCTTGACCAGTTTCTGACCGCCGAAGACCTTGTACGGAATTCCAGCGGAACCGAGCCGGTCGATGAGGGGCGCCAGATACTTGAGGTCCTGGCAGAGAACGACCGTATTGTTGACGTCGTTGATCCTCTGGATGATGCTGAAGACATTCTGCGCCTCCCCTTCGACATTGTCCGCCGGAACGACGACGGGGCGGCCGGTCGTTCCGCTCACAGAGCGCAGGGGGGTGTTCTCGCAATCGAGGAAGCGGAATGTGTTAACGTAGTCGCACACGGCCTGCGGACACCGGTAGGTCCCAGTGAGGTTCTTGCGCGTGTAGTTGCTGTGCCGGCGGAGGAAGGCGTCGAGATACTCGTACGATCCGCCGTTGAAACCGAAGATGTTCTGCCGGGAATCCCCGACGAGGAACATCTTCATCCCCGGGTTGACCTCGAGCAGGAGGTCGAAGATCCGGTAGTTGAGCTCGGTCAGGTCCTGGGCCTCGTCGATGACGAGGACGCTGACCTGGTCCTTGAACCACTGCCGGAACGCATCGTCCTTCAACTGGTCGATGAAGTTCGTAAGGATGTCATCGATGGAAATGATGTTGTACTTGGCCTTTAGGTCGGCTACCAGCTGGCGGAGTTGCGGCTTGTTGGTCCTCAGTTTGGACTTCAGGCAGTTCTGGATCTCCTCCTTTGTGTACTGGTCGTTGAACTGGATGCGGAACTCCTCGGCCAGGTCGGAGATGTCCGTGTCGTCGATGATGATGTAGTTGAACTCCTTCCCGATCTTGCTGTAATAGCTCTTCATCATTTTGAAGCAGAAGGCATGGAGAGTCCCGTTGTAGAACTCGTAAGGCTTAGTCGTCCCGGTTTCGAAGGTCGCTTTCCGGAACTTCTCGCCCAATTCGTTGGCGGCGGTGTTCGTATAGGACAGCGCTACAATCTTCTCAGGAGCCTGGGAGGCACTGATATAATGAAGGAGCTTATTGATGAGCAGATGGGTCTTGCCGGTTCCCGGACCCGCGCTCACGTAGATGATCTGCGAATCACAGAGGACAGCATCCTTCTGCTCGTCGTTGAGGCCGGCGAGCTCATCGGTCGTGGTGCATCCGATGAACTCCATGGTAGCCATGTCTGGCAGGACATCCGTCGCGAGATAGATCAGCCGGACCAGCATGCTGTAATATGACACGAATGTCTCCTTGTCTATCCGCTTGTTCTGATGTACGATGTCGTTGAGCTGGTCCTTCAGAAAGAAGGCGGCCTTGGACACGTCATCGTACTTGCTCCATTTGTAGAACTCCTTCAGGGCCTCGGCGTAAGTGCCGTACGTCCGGGTTATCTCCTTGTAGAAATCGTGCGCGATGGTCCGGATGGACTTGGCCTTGTCCGTCCAGTCGCTGTCCCCTTTGAGATAGTAGTATTTGAGCATCTCGTAATGCTCCTGGACTCTTGCTTCTGTCATGTTTGCGTCCTCCTTTTCATCGGCGAAAATCTGGTTCGCCCACCATGTTTATCTTTGCAGCGTTAAACTTACAGCGTATGACTTACAAGGATCTCGTTTTCAAGTGTCTGGAATCCACTCCGTGTGGTGACGTATGCCAGGCGGTCGTCCGTTTTCAAAACGGTCTCGGCCTGTCCGTCCTTTGCGGCCCGGGCACCCTCACGTCTTCCGACCGCCCTTATGAAGCTGCGGTCATCTCCTTTGCGGAGGATGGATCCTTTACGATCGTTTATCCCGAATTCACCCATAACGATGTCCTTGCTTTCTTGACCGGAGACCAGCTTTCAGAATATATGGTTATGGTCAGCGCGGAGCCCCATGCAGCTGGTCTCAAAGCCTAGCCCGTCCACGTCGGCGTACTCGTCGCCGTATTTGTTCCTGAGATAGGCGTCGAGTTGCATGCGGGACTCCTCCCGCCCTGCCTCGACGGCAGTATCGGTTTCCTTCTCGATGGTCACGCCGGCCATGAAGGCCATCATGGCGACGGCATGCTCACTGACGACAGGAAGGTTGTCGCTCTCGTCATAATGGTGAAGGGCGGCTGAAGGAGCAGCCATGTCCGTTCTGGTGCATGTTACGGTAGTCATAGTTGTTGGTATCTTGAATTGGTTATTTCTTGAGGATGGATACGCATTTCACCGTTTCGGCGCCCGCTTCTTTGAGGCAGGATACGACGGCTCCCCATTCGTCGCATTCGTCGCTGATTACGATAACGGTGCTTCCGCGGACGATCTCTTCCCTGCAGGACAAGCGCCCGTCCTTCCCGCAGGCGATCAGGTCGGAGACGATGCGGCAGGACGTCTCCGGGGAGAGGTAGAGCGCGAGGTCGCCATAGTGATCCTGAGTGACATCTTCCGGGAATGGCACCGGATAGTGCTGATAGAAATCCATTGACTCCTGGACGACGGGAAGGAAACCCACCACGCATTCTTTCCCTGACTGCGCAGCGAGTTCCCGGATGGTGGCTAGAACCTTGGACTTGACGCGTACGGGATAATCGCCTTCCCTTACGCGTACGATGGATTCTTCATCGAGCCGGACCGTGTCGGCCGAGAAGAGCGAGATGATAATGAACGATGTTTTTTCCATTTCCTTGCTTATCTGTGGACAAAGGTATAAAGATGGCTCCCGTTATTGAAATAAAGAAATAATCAAGTCAAATGTTACATATTTCAAACAATTGTAATTCAATATAATAATTTATTTTAATAATTTGAATATTGAAAATGCAAGAGGAGTTTCGTATTTTTGTTACAAATTTTTGATATGGAAAACATTAAACTGAAGAGTGCCATAAGTCGTATAATGTCCGATCTGGTGAAGTTGGACAGCATTATCACGGCCTCCGAATTGCAATTCCTTGACGATGTGTATGATAAGTACGCCGTTACAACACAGGACCGCAAAATGGGTTTCTACATGTCCCTTGAAGAGGCGGTTTCCATCGTCTCTTCCCAACCGGATCGGTTCAAGAAGGAATTCTATTCGCTCATGTTGGATGGCGCTAACACTGATGGCGCCTGCAGCCGTCCGGAAGCGCTTCTCCTCATGGCGGTCTCATGTGCTTGTGGCCTGAACGGAAACGGGAGGGGGAGGGTCTACTCCTATGAGTCCAGGGGGATATCCCTTCACCGGGACCAGCTGATCTATGTAAGCCGGGAGGACAGGAACGAGCGCAGTCTTCTTGCCGACGACGAGGTGTACGATGATATAAACAACGTGGCCAGACTGGCGGGCTTCGAACTGGTGTATGTCCCGAAAATCGCGAGGCATTTCGAGACTTACCAGAAGACCGACATCCTGCGCAAGGTGCTCACGCTTGTCCGGCCCACGCTGGACAGGAGCGAGGATGAGCTCATCCGACAGCTCAGGACTATGACCCCGTACAAGTTCAGCACGGGCATCCTCGAGCGACGGATGAGAATGTCATTGAACTTGGATACCGCCTGCTGGTTGATAAGGCTGGGCGGAAGCCAGGTCGGCGGAACGGAGTATGCCAATTTCCTCCTTTTGGAAATCGACTACAACCACATGAAGCGACAGCTGAAGGGGTTCATGTCGGAGTTCCTGAAACTGCAGCCGGAACATATGGTATCCGTGTCCACCGTAGAGGAGGACGCGGACAACTTCCGATACGGGGGATTCATCAAGTCCATCCTGGACATGATCTCCCTTGGAACGGAGGAGAGATGGGATGTCGTCATCCGGTTGAAGGGCTGCAAGTCGTTCATGGATGGCGACGGGAAGGAGCAGAAGGCGTCCGTATCGATACGGCGGGGAGAGGAGGAGTGGCCGCTCATCGGTCCCGACAGGGATGCGGCGTTCTATGCTCTCATTCTATGCTACACGGCAGAGAACCCCAACGGAGTCGAGTTGTCCAAAGACCTTCCCGTAGATGGCAAGGAACAGCGTCGTTACGAGGCGATATACAGCCAGATGAGCGTGCGCCAGATAAGCGATTGTCCGGACATCTGTTTCTCCGACATGAGGCGTCCGATCATCTCCCGGGTCAACCTGGCCATCAACCCCGCACAGAAGAACTCCAAGACGAGCAGGCTGCTGTCCGGGACCCAATACTTGACGGAGCGCGAGCTGTACGAGGTCGCGAAATCCCAGAAAAAGTATTTCGTCGTGCTGAACCCCTCCAACGTCATCGTCGCGGGCAAGGATGGCAGGAGGATGATTGAGAGACCCCTCAAGGAGTCGCCGCTCTATTCGTCTGTCATTCAGATTCAGTAAGAGGGCATATGCCGGTAGGGGAGGATTATCTTTCCAACAACCCCGTCGCTATCCCGTCGGCGGACTGTACCAGCGACACCAGGGGAGTCTTTGCCTTCGCGGCGTTGAGGCTCTCCTTATGTTCCGGACTCTGCATCGGAAGGTCCCAAGCGGTCATGTGCCACCTTATGGCGAGCATTTCCTCGGGAGTGAGTTCTAGGCCCCATGAGAGGAGCATGATGACTGATTTCTCGCCATGGCCGAGGGGAAGGCCTGCGTTGTAGTCGACAGAGAATCCAAGATACTTCTCCCAGTAGCCGTCGGCGTTCTTGCGGCTGAGAATGCCTTCCTTGTAGATGTCCGCCTTGCAGGTGTC
>DBWN01000058.1:30906-41268 GCA_002308935.1 Bacteroidales bacterium UBA1237
TGAGCCTCCATTCCCGGCCGGCGGAGGATGATCTGCTCCCGGAGGAACAAGGCGGATTCGTATACGTTTAGGGAGTGCTCCAAAAGACCCCCCTTGCAGGAAAGATGGAACTTGGTCGAAGCGGGAGCCTCGAAAAAACCGGATTCCTCCAATCGTTTGATGACGTTGTCGATTCCTCTCCGGTTGGTGCCTAATAGAGTTTCGACGAATCTCTCTTTGCTCATTTCATTCTTCATTTCAGACACAAATATAGGGCGAATTTGCGAAATCATTCTTCGCTGATGCCGGAGATGACGCAATTTGGAAGAAAAAAAGAATAGTTTTGGGAAAAATCACGAAATTTGAGTGTTGAAAACCATTGATACTTACATGAAACGAGTGTTTTTATCCGCAGTACTGGTGCTCTGTTCCTTTTGCCTGTATGGGCAGGACAAGAAGGTTGTCGGTGTCGTCGTAGATGAATCGTCTTCCGAACCGTTGGTGGGTGTTACGGTAAGTACACCATCTTCTTCACGTATGGTCATCACGGGGAAAGACGGATCATTCGCCATTCCCGTCAGCAATAGTACAACGACAATTGTTCTGAACTATCTGGGGTATGAACAGAAGTCCGTGGAGATTCCTTTGACAAACAATGTAGGAAGGATAGAGCTTCGGGAGGATAATCTCATCTTGAAGGATGCGATGGTCGTCGGGCAAGTTGCACAGCCTAGAAAAACCCCAATTGCGGTTAGTTCGGTATCGTCCTCTGTTCTCAATGAAAGGCTCGGAAACCAAGAGCTGGTGGAGATGCTCAAACAGACTCCCGGAGTACATGCCAACCGCCAGGGCGGGGGATGGGCCGACTCGGAAATCTATATGCGCGGCTTTGACAATAGCAATATCGCCGTGATGATCAATGGCATCCCTGTCAACGACCCCGAGAACGGCATCGTGTACTGGTCCAACTGGGCGAGTCTGGCTGACGCCGCCTCTCTGATCCAGTCGCAGAGAGGCATTGGTTCGGGAAAGGTGGCGTCTCCTTCCGTCGGCGGAACCATCAACATCATTACTAAAGGAATCGAGACCAGGCAGGGAGGATCCGTCAGTTACGGAATCGGTAATGACGGATTCCAGAAAAAGGCCATCGACGTGAGTACCGGGTTGATGGACAACGGATGGTCTCTTACTATGAAGGGAGGCCAGACCTCCGGAGATGGATATTTCCAAGGTGGCGGCTTCAGGGTAGGGGACCTTTTCGCTAACGTCTCCAAGCGCCTGAGCCCTTCTCATCAGTTGAGTCTGACTGCGTTCGGATCGACACAGGAGCATTATTCGCGTAAGGATGCTCTCACCCAATCCGAATGGGAGCGAGTGCGCTCCCTGTATAAGGTGGAGGGGGATTGGACGAGGTACAATCCGGAGTTGGGATACAACGGCAACGGCCAGAGAAAGTCCACCGGCCTTGAGCGTTTCACCAACGGGATGGCCTTCCTCAATCATGTTTGGCAGATTGAGCCGCAGTCGAGCCTCAGCACCAGCGTATATTATTCTTTCGGAAAAGGTTATTCCCATTCCGGTCTTGCTGATGAGGATACCTACTCTGAGTACGACTGGTATTCTGCTGATTACGGGGCATTGAACATGCAGTTCAGGGCGAAGGACGGCACGTTCGATTACTCGAAAATCGAAGGCATCAACATGGCATCAGACCGGGGTTCCCTGCTGGTCCTTTCCAACACCATCGGCAATTATGGTACATACGGGCTGGTGTCCACATACAAGAACGCCCTGTCCGACCGGTTTGACTTGACGTGCGGGATGGATGTCCGTTCATATAAGGCGCTTCACCAGAATACCCTCGACGATCTCCTTGGAGGAGAGTATTACATTGACCCCGGGCGTGGCGATGTCTCCGCCGACAACAATCCGATCGCGACCGATAGCTGGAAGGGAGCGCACCTCGGGATTGGTGATATCCTCTATAGGGACTATGATTCCCACATCGTCCAGGAGGGTGGCTTTGCGCAGCTGGAATACTCTGGCGTGAAGGTCAACGCCTTTGTCGCGGGAGCGTTGAATTATTCACATTATTGGAGATTCGACCGCTTTTATTATGCGGAAGACAAGGCCCGTTCAGGGATAGCTGGTTTTTGGGGCGGTAACGTCAAGGCCGGAGCGAACTACAACATCGGGCGGCATCATAATGTGTATGCCAATGTCGGCTATGTCTCCCGCCCTCCGAAATTCAAGGGCGGGGTGTTCATGTCTGCGACCACTTCGCATACGATAAACGAGCGTGTCGCCAACGAGAAGGCGGCGTCAGCCGAACTGGGCTATGGATTTCATGGCGAGGTCTTGGATGTCGCGCTCAACGGTTATATCATCGAATGGCTCGACAAGGCGATGGCAAAGCGCGGGAAGCTCGGCGGCCAGTATTACTTGAATATGACAGGCGTGAATTCGCGCCATGTCGGTTTCGAAGTCGAAATGAAGGCCAGGCCATACAGATGGTTGGAGCTGACAGGAATGATTTCAGTTGGCGACTGGAAATGGGATAGCGACAATGTCAAGGGATATGCCTATAACCTCTCCGGACAGGCAATCACCTCCGATGGGTCGGCCACGACTCCTGGTGCTGAGGACCATGCGTGGGCCCTCATCAACATGAAGGGAATCCATGTCGGAGGATCCGCTCAGTCAACTGCGGCCATCGACGCATTCTTCAAGCCGTTCCGTGGTTTCGGAATAGGCGGAGGCTACACCTTCTTTGACAGGAATTATGCTTATTATTCGTTGTCCGGAAGCAATCTGTCGATAGGCAAGGAGGCCTTCGTGAGCGAGCCGTGGAAGGCGCCTGCGGGAGGATCTCTGGACCTGCGGGCAATATATGCCTTCAAGCTCGGGAAGCTTGACGCCTCCCTGATCGGGCAGATCAACAATGTCCTCGACAGTCACTATATCGAAAAGGCGTGGAATCCGTCAAACGTGTCTGCTGCGACAAAGGAAGTGAATCCTGCAGACGTCTACATGTTCTACTCTCTTGGCAGAATGTGGAATGTCAAGTTTGAGATCAAGTTCTGATGATGGGAAAAACAAAAGGCGGGATGAGTTATTTCGGCTTGTTGAGCCGTTTCTTTCCCAAGTATAAAGGAAATATCATCCTGAACATCCTGTTCATGATACTGAGCGCCGTCTTCAGCATCGTGAGCTTCTCCGCGGTGATTCCGATCATCAATATGCTTTTCGGCGTGTCCGATTCTGCAATAGAGCCCCTTTCCGCCCCGGCGAGCGCATCAATATCAGACCTGTTCTCATATCTTGGAAACAATATGCTGTATTTCCTTCAAGAGCAAACCATTGAACACGGTCCCGGGTATGGATTGCTCCTCATTGCGTCCTTCATCGTGGTGTCTTCCGTTTTGGCGAACGGGTGCTCCTACCTTGCCGAGTACTACAGGATACCGATGCGTGTCGGGATTCTGAGGGATCTTCGGAAGGAACTGTTTGACAGGGTGCTTGGATTTCCCGCCGGTTTGCTCACTAAGGACAACAGGGGGGACCTGGTATCTAGGATGACCAACGATGTTCTAGAAGTGGAGTGGTGCGTGAGCAACACCCTGGACCTTTTGATTGAACACCCGATCCCGGTTATCATCTACCTGGTGACGATGTTCACCATTTCTCCAGGTCTTACCCTTTTTGCCATAGCCTTGCTGGTGATATGCGCACTGATTGTAATCGCCATCGGCTATTCCTTGAAAAAAATTGCACACAAGGGGCAGAGCGAAAGAGGAGAAATCCTCTCCAAATATGAGGAGGCCGTAGGAGGCCTGGCGGTGATCCGTTCCTTCAATGCCGAAAGGCAGATGGCGGACCGCTTTGATGAAGTGAACGAGGAGAACAGGCGTACCTTCCAGAAAATGAACAGAGTCCTGGCCTTGTCTTCTCCGGTTACCAAAGTGACGGTGTCGACGGTTCTTGCTCTTTTGCTGTGGTATGGCGGCAAGCACATTCTGGGCGGAAGCTTCGGCATCTCAGGGGCTTCCTTTGTCTATTTCCTGCTGGTTTTCCATTCCGTGATCAATCCAGTCCGGGGGATTGCCAAGGCGTCCTACAGTATTCGCAAGCAGGTCGCCTCTCTGGAACGAATCAACAAAATCCTCAATATGGAGGACGATCTCCTGGCGGGAAGCGATGACGGCCCTCTGGAATCGGTTGATGTCGAGGCTGATGCGCCGGCAATTGAATTCGATGACGTCTCCTTCTCCTATTTGGAAGGACAGCCTGTTTTGAAGAACTTGTCTTTCAAGCTCGAAAAAGGGAAAAGTCTGGCACTGGTGGGACCGGTTGGAGCAGGAAAGACATCAACCGCCGGTCTGATAATGAAATTCTTTGCACCGGACGAGGGTGCTGTAAGAATTTTCGGTAAAGATGTCGGGGCGGTTTCATCGGTGGATCTGCGGAGGTGCGTGGGATATGTCCCACAGGACTCGATCCTTTTCAATGATACCATTTTCAATAATATCGCGCTGGGAGCCGACGCCTCGTTGTCAAAAGCGTCCGGAAAAGAAACATGGACAGGGGCTGTTATCGATGCGGCCAAGAAGGCAGGGATACATGATTTCATCACCTCGTTGCCGGACGGATATGGTACTATTGTCGGTGATCGCGGTTCCCGTCTCTCGGGGGGACAGAAGCAACTGATTGCCGTCGCCCGTGCCTTCCTGAAGGATGCTCCGATACTGATTCTAGATGAGGCGACATCCTCTTTGGATCCGGAATCCTCATCTATGGTTATCAAGGCCGCAGCCGATTTGATGAAATCCCGTTCGACATTGATAATCACCCATAGGGAGGACATTGCCGCAATGGCTGATTCGGTTGTATCCCTTAGTGGTCCGATGCCGTCAAACATATGAGGTTCGCGCACATATCCGATCTGCACATAGATTCCTGCAAGCAGGTGATTTATGGTGTGAATCCGTGCAAGAATCTGGAGAAGGCTTTGGCCATATTATCCGGATTGGAGGACCTGGGTGCCGTCATTCTGAGCGGCGACATTTCCAATGACGGAAAGGAAGCGTCGTACTTGCTGGCAGATGCCATGCTTTCAGAGCTCTCTGTTCCGGTGTACTGCGTTATGGGTAATCATGACAACAGGGTGGTTGTCAAACGCCTTCTCGAAGAGAACAAGCTGACAACTATGCACTTCGTGAAGGAGACCGTCCTTGCTGGATATAAGTTCCAGTTCCTGAATACGGTCAAGGAAGTAAGTCCTGGCGAGAATATGTCCAGAGGCTTCATTTCTCGTGAGGACATTGAGCGGGTTGATCTGGATGCGAGGCTTTTCTCTGGAAATTGCATACTGGTCATGCATCATCCCGCCTTTGAGGTCGGCGGCTGGATGGATGCCCGGATACTGATGAATCGAGAGGAATTCAAGTCGATGGTCTCCGGGCATCCAAATATCGTAGCGGTACTTGCCGGGCACAATCACTGTCCTTCGGAGTTGACTGTCGCCGGGTGTTTCTATAGCATTGCTCCTTCGGTAAGTACGACATTTGATTCCCGTGGGGATCGCTTTCAAGAAATCTATCGGCCTGCTTTCGATGTTTATACTATAATGGGAAAGTCACTGTCTAAAGATACTCTTCCTATATAGAGCAGAAATCGGCATCGGTTATTATGCAACCTTCTTGGTTTTATTTGTGTTTTTATGCTTCACAAGTAAAGGACGTTTACTATCGTGGCGTTAGACTACTTGGCTTTAGGACATTCTGACATACAAAGCAAAGCTCAGTAATCCGACAAGAATGAAAACGGCGGCATGAATGTGGCAGCGTTTTACATCCTCTTTTGGAGAATCTGATTTTGGTCGCTCAAAAGTCCCGGTCAGCGTATCGACCATCTTTTTCTCGGCACCAATATCGTAGAATTGATCCAACTCCCCATAATACGTTATCCTATCACTAGACAGCCAGATACCTCCTTTTACCACGGCCCATATTGTGCCGACAATCGGTATGAATTGGAGGAGAATGAGCTTGACATAGTCAACAAGGGATGGGCAGCGTCCTGTCTGCCTGATATCGCTATATGTCACGTTATATGTCACAGAGCCTATAGATATCCGTCCCGCATGAAAGGAATTGAGCTTCGGTGGAAAAATCAACGAATGAATGGACTCAGAAGGGGTCATCTTATAGGTGATTTGACTGAAAAGGATTTGCAATAAAAAACCAACAGACTCCGAATGATACTCTACTCTGTCTCATTGGGGTATTTGAAACGAAACATTTTAATGAGCATCACGATTGAATATACAATCAATACTGGACACAAAATGCAGAGAACTACACCACGAAAATCAACATTTCCCTGTCGAAGCTCATTTCTCAGTATTAAGTATCCGATTACGCCAGAAAAAAGCCCTCCTGCAAAGCCGAAAAGTGCCATTCTCAATAAATAATTCTTATATGCGGGAATTGGAATATACTTCTCGCAGAGCTTCTCGGTAAAATCAGGATCCTTCATTGTTAGGCCACAAATTGCCGGCGAATCAGGATTCGTTGGAATCTCATTACTGTGGTTTTGACAACTCTCGCAAATCTTCCTACGCTGCTGAAGATTGAGTTTGTGCTCAATTGAAGGAACTTCTTCTTTGAGCTGTATTTGTAATCCTCTTCTTTGAAGTTCAAACTTGGCTGCTGCATAGTAATCATCGTTCCACCTGTTGTGGTTAGATACTATTTCTTGCAGTTCCTGGTCTGTCTTTTGTCTAAATTCTGTCTCGAACGTATTCATAAGTTGCGAATTCAATTTAGAAGTGAACAATGCTTGGAAAATCAAAGATACGTTATTGCATACAATAATCCAAAGGATTTTCGGATGCCAATAATGTACGGAATTCCTGCCGATGGCTATATCTGCGCTTGTTTGAAGAAAGAACCCGGAGCCGCCGAATCCGGGGCTTCAATGTCGCCAAATAATTCAAAAACCGCATAGTCCTGTCAGGTAAGCGTCCATTTAGACAAACTTGTAGTTGACAGAATGGCCACCTGAATCGAGCCTCCAGATACCTGGGGTTCAACCTTTGTGCGAACGCTTACTCCCCCGCCTTTTTGATTTGTTACACAACTTATCTTATGTTAACTAATAGAAATGGAAAAACTCCCCTGTTGTACCAGCTCTAAATAGTGGACACGAAATATGAAATAATAGAAGGAAAGGACATCTCCTATTACGAAAGTGATCTTTACGATTGGAAGAGATCACTTTATTTTTGAAAGCGAAGCCATCGACAGAATGCAGGCTGAGGCGGTTATTTTGTTCCACAGCCTGCATTTCAGATTCAGTTGGAAGTAAATGTTAACGGGAGTTAGCTATGTGAGGAAATGTGGACTTCTGTTGATGGGATTATCTGAGGATGACACGAGGTTTTGAAGCAACTGAACAAGCTTTTGATTTAAGCTTTTTTTACAAATAATGCAGAAAAATTTGGATGTGTGAAAATTACGCATTATCTTTGCGTGATTTTCACGCGTAAAATAGGGTTTTATGAAGAAAGTAATTGTCTTCCGGGTCGAGAATGTCCTGGTGAAGGATTATGATGAAGTAAAGATGTTTGATTTGAAAATGAGGAGGTTGGTGAAGGAGATGGTAAAGAAAGAAGGGTTGGAGTTGAAGGGGAATGAATGGGATGAGATGAAGAATGAGGTGGTTGGGTTGAAGGAAGGATTTGAAAAAGATGGAAATGTAGAGATGAGGATGAAGATGAGAGATGTGTTGAGAAGGATGGAAGAGATTGAAGATTATGGGAAGGGAGTGATGTTGGAGATGAGAAGAAAGTTTATGGATGGGGTTTTTGAGAGGAGAAAGATTGGTGTGAGAAGTGATTTGGAAGATTTGGAGAGGATGAAAGAAATGGTGAGGGATATGAGGTTGGTGTTTGTGAGTGGATATGGTAGAATGAAGGTGATGAGGTTGTTGAAGAATAATGGATTGAAAGAGTTTGAGGTGGTTGGAAATATAGATGAATTGGAGGTGGTGGAGAAAGAGAATATGATTGTGTTTGGATGTGAAGAGGATGTGGAAAAGATGGAAGGGATGGGAGTGAAATGTGTGTTGGGTGTGAGAGATATGTGGAAAGAGATAGGTATAAAAAGGGTTGGGTAGAGGGAATTCCCCTCTACCTTTGGACGCACTTTGTCATTATTGGAATCATTGATTGAATAATAGTTTTTATCTTTGTTATATGGCAATTACTTGGAATCCGGACATTTACTTTGAGAAAGCCTCGAAGGGCTCTTTTGCCGCCAAGGCGGCGAGGGCGGACGTGTACAAGAACAACTGTGAGATCTTTCAGGACGGGGCTTATGTGACGGTTTCTGGAAAGACCGTCGAACTGAATCCTTCCCCAATGCTGGACGGAACGGTGGTTTATGATGCTCCCATCGTCTTCCCTGATGTATCCCCATCTGCCGATGCTCCCTTGACGGGCGTTGCAAACATCGGATGTCTGGAACTCGGTCGCGAACTGCAACAGAAAGGTTACAATCCTGTCATTCTCAATTTGGCCGATGCTTATGTCGCCTGCGGCTATTATGAGAAAGGATCCAATGCCCAGGAAGAGAGCCTGTGCCGGCAGAGCACGCTCTCCCAGTCCCTGTATCAATACTATGGTGAAAGACAGTCTGAAAAGAGCGGCATTGCCTTTCTGGGTAAGAAATACCCGATGGACCTTCGTTGTGGTGCCATCTACTCGCCACATGTTACCGTTTTCCGGAAAGGAGCCCGGGATGGTTTTGCCTTGATGGATGAACCTTATGAAACGGCCATTATCTCTTGTGCCGCACTTGACTTCAACGAGAAGCACGGCAAGAATCGTGAATACCGTTCTTCGGATGGTGGATTTACACGGGAAGGTCGTGAGATTATGCTCTCCAAGATCAGAACAATTTATGGGGCTGCTTTAGTCGGCGGACATGATGCTCTTGTCCTTGGTGCGTTTGGATGTGGAGCTTTCCGTCTTCGTCCGGACCTTGTGGCAGAGTTGTTCCGTGAAGTGTTGTTCGAACCGGCTTTTAGTAATCGCTTCCGGGCTGTGACATTAGCCATCCTGGAGAAACCGGGTCCTGAATACGGAATCCATGGCAAGTTCGCCCCCTTCTATCAAATCTTTGGGAGATATGGGGCGTCTCAGATCACGATGAAGGCTCCAGAGCCGAAAGAAACCCCGGTTGATGTATCAGCTTATGTAGTCGGCCAGACCGTTTCCCACGATAGGTTTGGGAAAGGAACTGTCACGGGACTCCAGCCGGACAAAGGCCGTATCACTGTAGTTTTTATTGACTGCGGAACAAAGACACTAGCTGTTGATAAGGCAAAGTTGACCATTCTTCACTAGACATGAAAAAGGAAAAAGGCGAGTACATCTATCCTTTTCCGCGGCCTGCCGTCACGACAGACTGCGTCATTTTCGGGTATGACGGAAAGGTTCTGAAGATACTGCTCGTTGAAAGGGGCATCCCTCCCTTCAAGGGAATGTGGGCACTTCCCGGCGGTTATTTGCAGATGGACGAGGATGCAATCGATGGTGCAAAACGGGAACTTTATGAGGAGACAGGACTCAAAGATGCCTATATCGAGCAGTTTAGGACTTTTGCCGCTGTCGATAGGGATCCCAGGGGGCGCGTCATCACGATTGCCCATCTCGCCTTGGTAAAGATCTCGGAAGTGCAAGGTGGTGACGATGCCGCTAGGGCACAATGGTTCTCGTTGGATGATGTTCCACAACTGGCGTTCGATCATGACATGATCCTGCGGGAAGCCATGAAGAATCTCCGGCAAAAGATCCATTTTGAACCGGTCGGGTTCGAACTGCTTCCGGAGGTATTCACCATGCCCCAGCTCCAGAACTTGTATGAGAGCATCCTGGAGGTTCATTTCGACAGAAGGAACTTTGCGGCAAAGATGCTGCATCTCGGTATTCTGGAACCGACTGGCGACCGTCCCGCCGGGGCGTCCAACAGGGTTCCGGTCACATACAGGTTCGATAAAGAGAAGTATGATCTTTTGAAGAGCAAGGGGTTCAGGCTTGAGTTTTAATGAATCAGTTGGTTTCTTAAATCGTCCATCTAAGGGCGTGAGAGGCGGTAGTCTTTACCAACTCCGGAGGTCCGCCTTCTGGAATCTGATTCCCGAAACGAAAACGTCTTTGTCCGAATCCTCGACGATGACCCAAGGGGATTTGAGAGGGTGAAGCAAGTTACGGATGATGTGCATCGTGAGGGCGGGAGTACTGCTCTCGGCGAACATCAGGGCCTTCTTCCCGTTCCTGGGGTTAATGGCTACATCGGCAATCAGGACTGCGTGACCGTA
>DBWN01000178.1:0-567 GCA_002308935.1 Bacteroidales bacterium UBA1237
GGGATTTTGCAACCGGATTGCGTTTCCCGCGGACTATCTTTGCGGGCATCAATTGATATTAAGGAAAGTGAAAAAAACGTTCATCAGATACATTGTGCTGCTGGTCTGGGCAATGGCCTTCACACTTCCGTCCAATGGACAAGGGAGGAAAGTCGTCCTCTCGGGCTACGTGAAAGACGCCACCAGCGGAGAGCCTCTCACAGGAGCGGTGGTCTTCACTGAAGACAAAAGCATTGGAGTGGTTTCGGACAGGGTCGGATATTATTCTCTCAGCGTACCTAGCGGGGAGATAACTGTCCTGTGTTCGTTCACGGGATACAAGACCGACAGGAAAACCCTGACGATGACAGCATCGACCAAGGTGGATTTCCTGATGGAGGACGATTCCGAAGCCCTCGAGGCGGCCACCGTATTCTCAAAGAGCAAACGTGAAGCCCTGAAGGTTCCACAGATGGGCCTTGAAAGGGTAGACGCCACGATAGTCAAGAAACTCCCCGCCCTCATGGGAGAATCCGACATCATACGCGTAATACAGATGATGCCGGGAGTCCAGACTCCAAGTGAAGG
>DBWN01000178.1:623-1249 GCA_002308935.1 Bacteroidales bacterium UBA1237
CCTGTCTACAACTGCGGCCATTTCATGGGCTTCCTTTCGATGTTCAACAGTGACGCGATCAGAAGCGCAGAACTCTATAAAGGCGACTTCCCGTCATCCTACGGAGGAAGGATATCATCTGTTCTCGACATCAGCACAAAGGACGGAAACCACCACCAGTTCGGAGGGAACGCCTCCATAGGTCTCATCACTTCCAAAGTCTTCGTGGAGGGTCCCATAGTCCCTGACAAGCTCTCTTTCATGGCTTCCGCAAGAAGGACATACATGGACGTTTTCTTCCCCTTGTTCGGAGACAATCTCCCCGACGGGACTAAGATGTTCTTCTATGACCTGAACGCCAAGCTCAGCTGGATAGCCAGCGAAAAGGACAGAGTTTATCTCTCAGCGTTCAGCGGAAGGGACGTTTTCGCACTCAGCATGGAGGAGTTCGAAATGGGCAAGATGCAGTTCGGGTTCGCGAACAACACCCAGTCCTTGAGATGGAACCATGTTTACGGTCCCTCTCTCACTTCGGATATCACACTTTACAACTCCATTTACAAAAACACTCTCGGAGGAGATATCAGTGAGGCACAGTTCGACTACGTGCAGGGAATCATGGAAACGGGACTCAAGAGCGGGTGGAC
>DBWN01000178.1:1396-17591 GCA_002308935.1 Bacteroidales bacterium UBA1237
CTTACTCTGAGATACGGTCTCAGGTTCTCGACATTCTCATCTCTGGGGAAGACCACCCAGAAATACTTCGACCCCAACACACATGAGCTTGTGGACACCAAGGAGTTCGGGAAAGGGAAAGCCATAAAGACTTACTCCGGTCTGGAGCCCAGGGTCTCCGCTTCATTGCCTCTGACGCAGGACCTCTCCATCAAAGCGGCGTATTCAAGGTCATACCAGTTCCTCCAGCAGGCAAGGGTCAGCATCACAGGAAGCCCTGTTGACACCTGGTTCACCGCCTCGCCCAACACAAAGCCGCAGATATCCGACCAGTTCTCCCTCGGTATCAATTCCCTTTTCGCCGAGCAGGCATTGGAGCTTTCCCTGGAAGGATTCTACAAGAAAAGCCGCAATGCTATCGACTTCGTCGAGAACGCCGGCATAGTGATAGACAACGAGAACAGGGAGGGACTTCTCCGCAGCGGCAAAGGATGGTCCTACGGAGCTGAACTCATGCTCAAATACGATTTCGCGAAATGGAACGGATGGCTGGCTTACACCTGGTCCAAGGCTTACTACCACATCCCCGGACTGAACGGAGGCGAGAAGTACCGCTCCCCTCTCAACCATGAGCACTCCATCAACTTCGTCCTGACTTACGACTTCTCGAAGAGATGGTCCGCTTCCGGAGAATGGGTGTTCTACAGCGGAGCCCCCACGACTTACCCGGTCGGAAGATACTCATACCGCGGGAAATGGGTCCCGATGTATTCCGGAAGGAATGAGGATTCCCTGCCGGATTACCACAGGATGGACCTTTCCGTCACCTACAGGACAAAAGGAAGGGTGCAGGGCAAGAGGTTCAGCGGAGAATGGAACCTTTCCCTGTACAACGCCTATTCAAGGCACAACGCCTGGAGCATTGCGTTCAACTACAACCGTAAGGAAAACAGCGCTGAAGCCCTTAAGGTCTACCTTTTCACCATCATCCCTTCAATCGCCTATAACATAACGTTCTGAGAAAAATGAGAAGACGACATATATATACGATCATTATGGTGATGGCGATCATCGCTGCCGTCATCTCGTGCACTGAGAAGACCGACCTCCGCTCTTCCGGAGAATACAAGGAATATATCGCAGTTGATGCCACCCTGACCGACAGGGCGGACCGTCCTCAAAGGGTAATTCTGACAAAGACCGTCCCTTATTTCGGAGATGCCGAAGACCATGCGAACGCTGCGGTGAGAGGTGCGACGGTCACTGTCGATGACGGTGAGAGCACAGTGCTTTTCTCAGAAAAGGATCCCGGCGTATATGAAGCCCCTGAAGGGTACTGCGCAAAGGAGGGCAAGAAATATCACCTGAGAATCGACAACGGAGACGACACGTATGAAGCCGAGGCGATGATGCCTGAAGGAGGATTCAGCCTGGACGACATAGACTACGCATGGGCCGGAAACAAGACCATGGGAGTCGACAGCCTCTGGACAATCGCCGTATGGGGAAGCGACCGTCCGCAGACAAGCTACTACTACATAACAGTAGCAGTGAACGACAATTACTATCCCTTCGACCTTGCCGAGGTCATAGATGACAAATACTTCAACGGCAACAAGGTGGCCGGATTCCCGATCACGACACTGATGCAGATCCACGATCTCCAGGAGATGTACGGAGACTGCTGCAAATACCTTGAGGAAGGGGATGTGATAACCCTTGAGGCGATGACTCTGCAGAAGGATTATTTTGATTATCTGATAGCGGTGGAACTGAACGGCACGTTCTCATCAATCCCCTTGTTCTCTCCCCAACCGGCCAATTGTCCTACAAACATCAAAGGGGAAGGAGTCATGGGATATTTCGCGGTATGTCCCACATGCAGCGCAAGCGTGACCGTGGAAGACCCGTTGCGTCCTTACTACAAGAAGCTATTCGGCTCCATACCCAAGTAGTAATAACTACAGTTCATCACTGAATAAAATTTCCTGATCTTCTCACGAAGACCAGGAAAACACCATTAACCAATCATTCGAAGAGGGTAATGCTCTGAGAGATGCACACCCTCACAACACATCAAATCTTTCCTTGGAATACATAGACCACATCGTCCATGTCAATGAGAATCTTTCTGCTTCCGTCCGATTCAGTGGATATGGTGATCACGGCATCGGTTATGTAACCGCTGGTGGTTTCAACACCGCCCTTGACATCGGAGAAACGTGATCCTTCATCCCATACTGCACCCCATGCGGCATAAGTGTCATTCAGGAAGCCTGCTTTGTAGTCTCCGGGTTTATAGACTCCGTCAACAAGACTTGTAAGGCCGTTAATTTCAAGATGGAACTTCATTCCGTCACCAGAAAGGGTCCCGTCGCTCTGAAGTTTTACGCTTCCCGTAGCGAATTCCACCATGAACAGACCATTCTGTTCGTAAGTCTGGATGAAATTGTTCGCATATTTATACTTAGGGAGTTTCGGGAAGGTTATATCGCATCCTGAGACGAATTTGAACTCCTCTCCGCCGTCCATGCGAAGAGTTGACCCGAACCTGTAGCTATTACCGTCAGCATTGACGTAGAAGAATCCGTCCTTCACGGATTTCGCGGTGACATTTCCTCCCGACACAGTATAATATTTGGCGGTTCCGACAAGGTATGTGTTTTCGCCTTCCTTTCCTTCTTCCACAGGGGAATAAACAGCAGAGTCAAGATAATACTTGGAACCGAAAAGTTTCAATGCGACGACTTCTCCGTTTCCGCTATAGGATCCGTCTTTTCCGGACACGCCCTCAGATGCCAGCTGGACATCAAAGGAGTACAGTTCATCGTTGAAGCCGCTTGCCTGGGCAACAAGCACGTTGTCGAGGTGGGAAGTATCCTCGAGGGTGAACGACTCTTCCTTTTCGCAGGATGCCGCCAGGATCATTATAAGGGCTCCCGCAAGATATGACAAATTTATTCTTTTCATTTCATTTCACTTTTGTAGTATACTTGTATGTTCCTTGTACGAGATTGTACTCATCTCCGGAATACGGCATTCTCAGAGTCGCAGTACTTCCTACCGGGACCTTCACCTCCAACGTGAAGACATCACCCTTCTGGCTGACGGAAGAAGATATCTCCCCGTAAAGGGAATTCAGTTTGTAGGATGCACTGTAGTCTGAATTCAGAGGAATGGGTTCAAAAACAATGTGCCTGTATCCGGGATCGGATTCATCGAAGTTGACTCCTGCAAGAACATTATACAGCCATATGAGACCTCCTCCGAACATCGGGTGGTTGTGGGAACCGCTGCCATTCCAGTTTTCCCAAGTTGTAGTCGCACCCTGCTCGATCCAGTATCCGAATGAAGGGAAATCCTTCTTCATGAGGGCGTCGAAAGCGACTTCGTTGAGACCGTACTTGGCGAGGACCGAGAACAGATACCTGGTCCCGAAGATACCGGTGATGATATGTCCTTCGTGCTCATCCACGATTTCCTTTCGGAGGGTTTCCACGACACCCGCAACCTTGTCGGCGGGAACGCCCATCTCGAGGGCGAACACGTTCGCTCCGTAAGGACCGTAGGAAGAAGCCCCGGCATCGTAGAACCTGTTTTGGAAGGCATCATAAAGGGCATCCCTCATAACAGCGTACTTCTCAGCATCCGCCGCATTGCCCATCAGTTCAGCAACCTTGGAGCAAATGTCAGCGCATTTCCAGAAATAGAACTGGTGGACGGCAACCCTGTCGGGATTCTCATAAGGAGGACACCAGTCGCCAAGGCTACCCATGATGCCCACGTTTGCTGCAGCATCGGGATCCTTGGTGGAGTCGATGACTCCGTCCTCACCCAGAAGAGAGGTCATGAACCTCACGTATTCGGTCATGGCGAAATAGTTGTCCTTCAGGATTTCCACATCACCGTAGTGGAGGTAGTATTCCCAAGGCACGACGCATATTGCAGCTCCCCAGCCGATGCCGCCGGCACCGTTGTTCGTAGGTGCGACATTGGGGACATGGCCGGTTTTGGTGTTCTGGCAGTCGTTGATGTCCCTGACCCACTTGCGGTAGAATGCGGCCGCGTCGAAGTTCTCCATCACGGCGGAAGCGGACAGGAGTCCATCACCGGTGTAACCGGACCTTTCCCTGTGGGGGCAGTCACTTGGGACTCCTCCATGGGTATTGTCAAGCTGGGAACGCTTCCAGATGGTGTTGATCTGTCCGAGGAGAGGTTCAGAGCTGTTGAACTCGGCCACTGTGGGAAGATTGGTGCATACCCACTCAGCCTGCATCATGGAAGGGAGAAGTTTGTCCACGCCCTTGACGTTCACCTTGCTGAAGGTGAACCATGTAAAGCGGGGCGCATAATCCTGTACCGTCTCACCGTTGAAGACATAACAGTTATAGGAAGTCAGCTGGTCATTGGTGTAGGTCACGGTCATCGTGGAGTCCTTCACGCCGTTCACACCCTTGAAGCGGACCCAACCGGTGATCTCCACTCCGAAGTCGACATCGAAGCTGCCGTCCTCGAGTTTCTCTACGGAAACTGGTGATATGGTCTGATAAACCACGTCGCCGGGCGAAGTGTGGGCAGTGAGCTTACCCGTAGGAGCTTCCCTCAGTGCGGCGTTCCGCCATGACGAATCATCGCAAGAAGCCATGGACCAGTCGGGGATTTCCCTGTTGGAATCATACAGTTCTCCTTCAAAGACCCCATTTTCAAGAATGGGAGACTCCTTGGCCTTCCAGGAGGCATCTGAACAGACGAGCTGGCTGCTGCCGTCCTTGTACTTTATCTCAATCTGACATAGGAACCTTGAAGACCCGAACGGAATCTGATATGTACCGGTAGCATTGTAGAAGCCTTCACCGATGATAGTTCCAACCACATTCGTTCCCATGGAAAGGAGGCCTGTGATATCATATGCGGTGTACAGAACCCTGTAGTCCCTGAAGATATAATCGGTGGTCTCACCATATTGGCCGACGATAGGCCTCACGGAATAGTTCGTCTGGTTTGGCATCAGGACCTCGTCGCCTAGCTTGTTTCCGTTGACATAGAACTCGAAGTAACCGAGTCCTACGACATAGGCCTTGGCGGAAGTGATCTCACCCCTCACATCGAAGCTCTTCCTCAAAAAAGGTGCAGGAGTCTGCTGGATCTTGGGGACCCTAACCGCTGCAGCATCCCAAGCCGCATCCCCCTGTGAAGGGGTCTCTCCGGCCTGACGAGCAGGGCGCTGTCCACCCTGACCACCGGGTGCCGCCATACTCTGTATGCCAGCCCTGGAGGAGGGGTGGTCCATGTACATCTGTACGATCTTGAGGAACTGCTCCATGGACATTCCTGCGGGAGGCGTGAGTGGCCTTTCTGGTTCAACCTTCTTGTAAGTCTCTTCACCCTGCCAGGGAGCACCGATCCATTCGGCTTTCCAGTCGCTCTCGGAAAAAAGTCCCATACCCCAGTAAGCGGGCGTGCTCCACTTGGATTCTTCTCCGTTCTCGTCCCACACTTTCACTCTCCACCAGCAGTCCTGGCCTGATGCAAGGGCTGAACCGGCGTACTGGACACGTACGGATTCCGAAGAGGACACCTTTCCGCTATCCCAAAGGTCGGCATCGCCTGAAAGGAGAGCGTCCTTCGAGGACGAGACCTGTATCATATAAGCGGTCTGGGCAGCCCCTTTTGTCCCCTTCCCGGGATTGTTCACCCAGGAAAGGGAAGGCCGAGCGGCTTCGACCACACGAGGATTCTCCATGTACTCGCACTTCAGATCCACCGGCGAGATGGACACACCTGAACAGGCTGAAAGCAGCACTATGGCGGAGAAAACCAAAAGTATGTGTTGTATTATTCTCATTGTCAGAAACGGGATCTATATTACCAACCCTTGTTTTGTGCCATTTCGACATCGGTGTTCATCTGGATGTACTTCGTAGGAATCGGGAAGAGAGTCCAGTCGATGCTTCCGGTGTAGTAAGAGAAGTCGGCGAGATACATAGCGTTGTTCTTGAGCTGATTGACCATCACCTCGTTGCTGCCTCCGTTCTGGGAAGAGCCCATCCTCAGGAGGGTAGGCCAACGCCTTTCCTCGAAAGCGAGCTCACGTGCCCTTTCATCGAGGATGGTGTAGACGGTGACGTCTGATGCGGTGAACATCTTGCTTGCCTGGGCACGGGAGCGGACGGCGTTGAGAGCCTTCGCGGCCTCGGCGGCGTTTCCGTCACGCAGGTAAGCCTCAGCGAGGAGAAGGTAGGTCTCAGCGGAACGCACGACATACCAGTCCCTGCCGTACTGTGCGGTGTGCTGGTCCATGGCGCTGGAGTGCCATCCCCAGTCATCCTGCATGGCCATCTTGGCCCTCAGAGGATACATTCCATGGGGATCGTTCAGTTCCTCAGCCTTCACGACAGTTCCGTAACGGCTGTGGGCACGGTCCAGGCAGATGAACTCCCGGCAGATGTTGATGGGATCGTTCCTCATGTCATCCGCATAGTCACCGTTCCAGACCTTGTTGGCCAGATAATGGGACTCGGCGACCCTTCCGACGGAGAATCCTCCAAGGTAGGCGCAGAGGTTTCCTCCGGGATATTTCACAAGGTCGATGTCACCCATGAAGGGGCAGTCGTTCGCTCCGGCCTCCCTGTATTCGCTCTTCCATCTCATGTCCCTGAAGATAGGGCCAGTGACCATGGTGAGGTAGTAGATGCTTCCACTGTTCATGTAACCGGAATAAGCTCCTTCTGAGAGGCTCGCGTTCTGCATGGACTCGTATTTGGGGATATCGATGATCCAGACGGACTCGGTATTGCCTGAAGAATAGGCGTAGTTGTCGATCTGGAAGAGATCGTAGAAGACGTTGCCCTCGGGTTTGTATGCGGGGACACCGTTGTTGACCGATGTCGAATTAGGATTGGCCCTGCTTCCGAAACGGCTTGTCATAAGGGGATGGAGGGCGATAGTCTTGGAGGCGGCGGCAGCTGCGTTCTTGTAGCAGTCACCGCTCTGGTTGCCGGTCTCCACACCGAGTCCGAGGTAAGCCTCGGCGAGGAAGTGGTAAGCTGCGCCCTTGGCTACCTTTCCGTCCATCTTTGGATAGTCGGGGAGATTCTCTGCGGCTATCTTGAGATCCTCGATGGCGAACTTGTAGGTATCTTCCCTTGAAGCCCGCTCGTAATCGAGGCGGAGAGTCTCGGTGAAGGTGTCCACGATGGGGACTCCACCGAAGCATTCAGCGAGACGAAGGTAAGCGTAACCCCTGAAGAAATGTGCCTGGGCCTCACCGTATATCTTGTCTTCCTGGTCAGTCCATTCGACTTTCTCGGACCCCTGGAGGGCGAGGTTCCCGTAGCTGACGAGCTTGTAAAGGTCGTCCCAAAGGGTGGAGAACTTGCCGTCATTGGCAGTCCAGGTGGCATAGTTGGACCAACCGGAAGCGCCTTCGCCCACGAGGGAATGGAAGATGTCGAACACGTCCGAACCTACTCCACCCAGAAGGGCGGGAGTCGAAGCTAGGGACTCCATGGCGTAGCCGTGCATGGAGAAGATCCTGCGGTAAGCGGTCACGAGCTGTGACTCCACCTGGGAGCTCTTCTCAAAAGCTGTGGTTGTAGTGTAGATGGTCTTGGGCTGCTCCTCGAGGAAGGCGTCATCCTGGCAGGAGACGAGGCTGACCGAAAGAAGTACAACCGGAATCAAAAAACTATATCTTTTCATGATGTAATCTATTTAGATATCAAACGATTGATCATTAGAAGGTAATTGAAGCTCCGAAAGTCACTGTGCGGGGCAGCTGGGCTGAAGAGTAGCTTCTCACCTCGGGATCGCTTCCTACCCAATGGGGAGCGATGAAGAAGAGGTTGGAACCGGACACGAACACCCTTGCGGAAGCGATCTTGATCCTCTCTACTACGCTTGAGGGGAGACGGTATGAAATGTTGGCTTCCTGGAGTCTCACGAATCCGTAGGACTGGAGTGCGGTGAAACGGCTGTTGTCGCTGAAAGAATATGAAGGATACTTGTTGCTGGGCTTCTCAGGGGTCCAGAACGGGTGATCCAGGGTGTTTCGGTTGGCATAACCCTCATAGGTCTGATATGCCATGTTGTTCTGGGCGAGGCCGTAGCCGTTGCCTCCGAAGGTGCCATTGAGCAGGAAGTACAGCTGGACGGCGCCCAGGGTGAAGGTGTTGCGCATGCTCATGCGGAAGTTGTCCTTGCGGTAGCCGAGGATCTCGCGGTCGGTTTCCGTGATCTTGCCGTCGGCGCTTCCGTCGAGGTTCGCGTACATGGCGTCACCGGGCTTCGATCCATTCGCCGCCATATAGTCGGTGTCGGTTTCCTGGACTATTCCGATCCACTTGTAACCGTAGATGGCTCCGAGGCTCTTTCCGAGGAAGAGGCTGTTGGGAACGTCGTCTTCACCGTTTCCGTAGAGGTCGACGAGCTTGTTTCGGTTCATAGAGAAGGTGACGGAAGTGGTCCACGAGAAATTCTTCTTGCGGATGTTGGTCGTGGTGAGGTCAGCTTCGATACCCCAGTTGTCGACACGGCCCATGGTGGCCTTCTGCGAGGTGATACCGGAGCCCATCACGGGGACGTCACGCGTGAATATCTGGTTGGTCGTCTTTGACTTGTAACCGTTGACTTCGAGATGGATCCTCTCTTTGAGGAAGTCTCCTTCGATGCCGTAGTTGAAGGAAGTGGTGGTCTCCCAACCGAGGGCGGAGTTTCCGAGGGCAGAAACGCTCTGGCCCCAGTATACGTTCTCATTGAAGAACGAGGAGATGTTTCCGGACTTTCCTACGCTCATGGTGGAGAGGGTTCCGTAAGGAGAGAGGGACTGGTTACCGTTCTTTCCCCAAGAGAGTTTCAGCTTGAGGTTGTCCACTGCCTTGACCTTGAAGAAAGGCTCGTTGGACACGGTCCATGCGACACCTGCTGCAGGGAAGATACCCCACTTGTTCTCCGAACCGAAGACTGAGGAACCGTCACGGCGTACGGAGAGGTTGACGTGGTAGGTGTTCCTATAAGCGTAGATAGCCCTGGCAAGGTAACCTATGTCATTGTGGAGGGAGTAGTTGATCGAATTGTACTTCTGGACAGCACCCAGGTTGAGGCCGTAGAATCCCAGGTTGGTGTTTCCGACGGCGGAGAAGTCGCTAGCCGAAGTGGTATAGGAATCCATCTTCTGGGAGTCACGGGTGTAAACGAGGGTGGCGTTGATGTAGTGGTCACCGATCTCACGGTTGTAGGTGAGGATGTTGTCAAGGACCCAGGAACGGGTCTTGCTCTCGGCGATCGAACCGTTGGCGTTCACCAGATACTTGTCCTGCTCGGCGGTGGTGTAACCTTCGTCCCCAAGGGAGATGTTGACCCAGTTGGTCTCGTGGGTGAAGTTACGGGTGGTGGAGTTGTTCTCGGTATAGGAACCGGTAACCTTGAAACTCAAGCCGGTGACCCAGGGGAACTTTATCTCGACGCTTCCGCCGGTGACGGTATTCTTGCGCCTGTTCTCACGGTCCACTCCGTTGAGGGTGTTCCACAAGGGGTTCGTGGTGGTGGTCTCCACACCATCTACATAAAGACGGGTGTTGCCGTTCTTCAGGTAAGGCTCATTCCAGGGGGAAAGGGTGACCGCAGCGCCATAGTCGGGCCTTACACCGTCATTTCGGGTCCAGGACTGGTTGAAGTTGGCGCCAACCTTTATATAATCATTGATCTTGACATTGACTTTGGCGGATGTGGTGAGACGGTCGTATTCGTCACCTACGATGAAGTTCTTGTTGTCGAGGAAGGAAGCAGAGACGAAGTAGTCGACAGCATCGGTGGCTCCCGAGAAACTCAGGGAGTAGTTCTGGTTGACTCCCCTCCTTGTTATATATTTATACCAGTCGACGGGATCGTTGGCTTTGTAACGAGCCATCTGGAGGTCGCTCATCCAGTCTGAAGGATCGGTAGCCATCCTTCTGGTGTTCATCAGTTCGATGTACTGCTGTCCGTCCCTCATGTCTGGCCTGAAATCAGGACCGGAAAGGGCCAGGGAAGCGTTCAGGGAGATGACGGGCTTTCCTCTCACGCCCTTCTTGGTGGTAACCATGATGACTCCGTTGGCGGCCTGGGAACCGTAAGCCGCCAGGCTGGTAGCATCCTTGAGGACGCTCACGCTCTCGATGATCGAAGGGTCGATGTCGTTCATGCTTCCGGTGAAGATCACGCCGTCCAATACTATAAGAGGGTTGGTGGAAGTTGAAGCGATGGACTTCTGTCCCCTCACCAGCATGGAAGGAGAAGCGGAAGCTTCACCGGACTTGGAGAAATTGACACCGGTCACGACGCCGTCCAACAGCGCGAACGTATTGGAGACAGATGTGTTGAGAATCGGAGAATCGGTCATGCTCACCGAAGACACGCTACCGGTGAAATTCTTTCTTGTGGTAGTACCGTAGCCGATGACGACAGACTCTTCGATAAGCTCGTTGTCGTCCTGCAGCACGATGGTAAGGGTAGTTGATGCGTTCACCTGGATCTCCTGGGTGACGTATCCGATGGATGACACCACGAGGGTGGAAGGTGAAGGGAGATCGATCGAGAAAGCGCCGTCGATGTCGGTGACGACTCCGGTCGTGGTGCCTGCGATCATGACTGCCGCCCCGATGAGCGGTTCGTTCCCGCTGTCAAGGACAGTACCCGACACCTTGATTGTCGAGCGCTGCGCCCACATGGCGGAAGGAAGAATGACGGCCAGAAGAATGGCCAGAAATCTTAGGGTTCTAGTGTTCATCGATATAATAGTTTGTGTGGGAGCAAAGTTATGAAGCTCCATTTCGGATGAGGAATTGCAATGTTTAAGGATGGAACTCAAAGGGACAGTGGCGGAAACTGAAAGTTCAGAACAGGAATTCATTTGTTCAATTCTGCGATTTTGAACCTTATTTGATTATTTTTGTATTATGAAAAGATCCATTCTCATACTGTCTTTACTGATTATTTTCTCCCAAACCGTCCAAGGACTGGTTCCAAGGATGATAGGGGAGACACATGACGAAAGCATAACCACTTTGAAAGTGGACGAGGATGGCAGACTGTGTTATTCCTCTCTTAGGGGATTGTATACATATGACGGCACTGAAAGCTCGGACATCATTACCGGAATGAATGTATTGGATTTCTTTCCGGAGAAAGGTCATGGATACTGGATAGCGACTCCATCCTTCATAGGCCATATATCAGGCAACGGGACCCTCGAAAGATTCAATACCCTGATGTACGGCAACAAGAAAAAGATACTGGATCTTAATTTGGAAACCCTGCTCTTCACGAATGATGACGGTGTCTACATAATGGACAAGGAATCAGGAGAGACAATCAGTTCTTTCTCTTTCCCTTTCAGCGGCAACATAAACCTTCTCCGCACCTCCGACGGAAGAATCTGGATCGGAACCGACAACATCTTACTGGTTTTCGACAAGAATCTCTCCCTTATTCGTAGATTGAATCTAGAAAGGGAAAGGAACATCAACTCAATGGTGCTCAGGAAAGACGTGGAAGTCCTGTTGGGTACACCATCCGGACTGCTCAGCGTGTCGGTCCAGGACTATTCAATACATCCATGGACTCCTCTTCGCGGAAAGGACATCCTATCCATGTTCATCTTAAAGGATGATTCCGTACTATGTCTTGTCGAAGGGACAGGAATTGTTTCCGTCCTTCCGGACAGGATGCGCACCTTATATTCCACCGATGTGCAATTCACCAATGTCTCCAATCTTTTCGCCATAGACGAAGGGCACATCTGGTTGTCTTGGGGCAGGCTCGGATTGTTCTTCCTCACAGTTCCAGTCCCAGAAAAGGAAGGACCGTTGAGTGCCCTTGAAAGGGAAATGGACGGGAAACTCATCAGAGGTCTCGCGGAAGATTCATATGGAAGAATTTGGATCCTTGCAGAAGGCTCTCTTTACACCTACGACAAAACGGATTCTTCGCTTGTGATGGCTGAGGTCCCGGGAATCCTCTCCGGTCAGGAAATAAGATGCATGAACATTTCGTCCGATGACAGGTTATGGGGTGCAAGCGGAGACTATTTCGCCGGATACCGTATAGACGGAAAGAAACTTGTTGAAGAGACTGTCTATCACAGCGAAGGCAATCTGGTGAACAAGATATTCGAGACTCCAGGAGGAGAGATCCATTTCGAGTTCTATAACCAACAGTACAAGTATTCAGACCAGACCGGATACGTCAAACTTGACGATAATGACACCAGGATTCTGGCGAGTTCACCGGAAAAGAATTTCCTGTTAAAAGCAAACGTCAACAGGATTTCAGTCGACAAGGATGATCTCCATATGGGGAACGTCTCAATAATGGACGAAGGAATAGTAGTGGCGGGTACCCTGTCCTCGGACGGAACGATATGGTGCCTCTGCTCGGATGGGACAGTAAGACAAGTGAAGGATGATATGTCCTATACAGAATATTCCCTTCCCAAATGGAGAAAGGACAAGAACAATTCCTCCGATTACCTCTTCTACTCCATCGAAGAAGACCAGGAAGGGAACATTTGGGTCGGTTCCACTTACGGTCTTGTGAAGATTGTCCCTGGGAAAACAGACAGTTTTGAAATCTTCAATTCTTCCAAGAGATTCGATTACTACGATGTTTCCATGAAAGACCGTGACGGGAATCTGTATTTCGCTTTCTCCAACGGACTGACTGTTTTTTCTCCTCAGACTGAAGGATCTCTCGTCAGCAACAGGAACGTACCTTTGATGATTGAGGATTTGCTGGTCAACAATGTCAGACTGGACATGTCCCACCTTGAAACCGATCACGCCTTCCCGTACTATAGCAACAACTTCATTTTCAAGTATTCGGACATCAATTACGATGACCTTCGCATCCCTTACGAGTACCTCCTCGAGGGTTACGACAAAGATTGGCAGTACCTGCCCGTATACAATGCGACAACACGCACGTCCCGTTTCGTATCATACTCTAATCTTCCTGCGGGTAAATATACTTTCAGAATCAAGCCTGACGGGAGTGATGAATTGGAACAAAGTTTCTTTTTCAGAATCAAACAGAAACCATGGCTGAGCATTTGGGCCATTTTAGGCTATTTCCTTTTCGGTTCCCTGGTGATTCTTCTTTTTACCACCTATTTGATTCATCGCAGAAAGCAGCGCATCCTTGAAGAGAAAAGAAGAGTGAAGGAAGAACTGGACAAGGCCAAGATGGAACTCTTCACAAACCTTTCTCACGAGCTCAGGACACCTCTCACGCTCATCTCAGCACCTCTTCATGACCTCGAGCTATCGGAATTCATCTCTGAAGAAGACCGGAAAAAGGTGGAGATAATGGGACGGAATGTCCAGGAACTGCTCGATGTTACGAACCAGCTTTTGCGATATGACAAGATAGAGAACGAACCACTTCTGCTGCGTCGTCATGATATACTGAATGAGATGAGGCTATGCAAGGACGCTTTCAGCGAGTGGGTAAAGGAAAGAAGGATGACAGTCGAACTGTTGGCTTCTGAAAGCATCGTGTTCAGTTATGACTCCGTCAAGATATCAAGAGTGCTTTCCAACCTATTGTCGAACGCCATCAAGTATTCCTATGACGAAGGGACCATCAAACTTGACGCCCGGATCGTGCACAAGGATGAAATAAAGGATGTCTACCCTATTGACCCTCTAGGGGACACTTTCGTCGAAATCAGTATAAGAGACAACGGGCGCGGCATACCTTTCGACCGCAGAGAAAAAGTATTCGAGCGTCATGTCAGGGGTGAAAGCATAAGCGATACAATCCCCGGGTTCGGAATCGGCCTGAATTACGTCAGGCACTTGGTCAGAGAACACGGCGGTGACATCGTTGCGGAAGCGAATTCGCCAGTAGGATCTGTTTTCAGGTTCATTCTTCCTGTAGGCGAAGAAGGATACGAAATCCTGCCTGCCGACAAGGCAGTTCCCGGCCACACTTTGGTCCAAGGTAATACTTCACCGGAGGACTGGAAGGACCTCGGTGGTATTTCCATCCTGATAGTCGAAGATCATGATCAGATGCGTGAATACGTAGAAGGTATTTTCTCTCCTCATGTGAAGGATGTTCATTCTTGTCCGGAAGCTCATTCCGCTCTGGAATACATGGGTAGTGAATACGTGGACATAGTCATCAGCGATGTCATGATGCCGGGTATGGATGGGTATCAACTGTGCGAGGCAATAAAGAACGACAGCGCTCTTTCATCGATATCTGTAGTTCTCTTGACAGCCAAGAACGACACTGAGTCACGAGTCTACGGATTGAATATTGGAGCGGATGCCTATGTGGGAAAACCGTTCGAGTCGGAATACATCCTGGCAGTCGTGCAGAGCGTAGCTAGAGCCCGTTCACACAGGAGGGACATACTCTTGAGGTCCACTTCCGAAAACATTTCTCAAAACATAGAAGGAGACTCTTTAATGAACGAGACCGACAAATCTTTCCTTGAAAAACTTTACTCGCTTCTTGATGAGAGAATCCAAGAGGAAGAGATCAACGTGAACGGATTACTCAAGGATCTTGGAATGAGCCGCACGGGCTTCTACATGAAGGTGAAGAGCCTGACCGGCAAAAGCCCCATCCAGTATATCAACGAATACAGGATGAACAAGTCTCTTCTGTTGCTCCGCTCCGGAAAGTACAGTATCAAGGAGATAGCATACATGGTAGGATACCAGACCAGGCAGAGTTTCACCGCACGTTTCAAGTCGACTTTCGGTTACGCCCCGACAGAATTTCAACAGCAGGAAGAAGGAGAATGAGTCCTTCAATGTAACTGCAATCCCCGCATATTGCCCATTTCCCCAAAAGTGTTATTTTTGCAAAGATACTACCCGGTTCTTTTCCGGGGTATGCTTTCACACAATAGAATCGATATGAAAAGAATCGCACTGCTTATCTTCGCAGCCGTCCTTCCGCTCCTCCCGATGAGAGCAGATGAAGGAATGTGGCTGCCCGCCCTTATTTCACAGAGAATAGCCGACATGCAGGCAAAAGGGTTCAAGCTCTCCGCTGAAGACGTCTACAGCATAAACCAGGCTTCCCTCAAGGACGCCGTCGTCCTTTTCGGAGGCGGATGTACCGGAGAGGTCGTCTCGGACGAAGGTCTGCTCTTCACCAACCACCACTGCGGTTACAGTTACATCCAGAGGCACTCAAGCGTTGAGCACGACTATCTTAAGGACGGTTTCTGGGCGATGTCCAGGGACGAGGAACTTCCCAACAGAGGACTAACCGTGAGTTTCCTTGACCATATGGAGGAAGTCACCTCGGCAGTACTAAAGGGATACTCCCCTTCTATGACAGAAAGCGAGAGGGAGGATCTGGTGAGAAAGAACTCTTCCGAACTCATAAGGCAGGCGACAGCTGACGGCAAAGGTCTCAGGGCCAGCGTCGAGGCTCTTTTCTACGGCAACCAGTACTACCTGTTCGTTTACAGGGTGTACAGGGATGTACGTCTTGTAGGCGCTCCCCCGTCCTCCATCGGAAAGTTCGGAGGAGACACCGACAACTGGATGTGGCCCCGCCACACCGGTGACTTCTCCATTTTCAGGATCTACGCCGACAAGGACAACAACCCCGCCGACTATTCGGAGGACAATGTCCCCTACCGCCCCAAGAAATCCTTCACCATTTCAAGAGCGGGAGTCAAGAACGGTGACTTCACTTTCGTATACGGATGCCCCGGAAGTACGAAGGAGTATGTAATGTCCGATGAGGTCAAGTACGTATCCGAGGTTTCGGATCCCCAGAAGATAGCCCTCCGCACCAAGAGGCTCGACATTATGAAGAAATACATGGACGCTGACCAGGCCGTCCGTATCCAGTATTCATCCAAATACGCCAATGTCTCCAACGCCTGGAAGAAATGGCAGGGAGAGGCAAAGGGTATAATCAAGATGAAGACCGTCCAGTCCAAGAAAGACTATGAGCGCAGGTTCCGCCAGTGGGCGAAGGGAACCCGTTACGACGGACTTCTGGACAAATTGGAGAGCCTCTACGCTGAAAGGTTCCCCAAATACCTAGGTTATGAGTATTATACGGAGACCGCCCGCACCATAGAGATACTCTCTCTCGCTTCTTCTGTAAAGAACGCCCTCGGCAGCAACCCTTCCAACGTCAAGAGCCTAGCTGAATCCTTCTTCAAGGATTACTACCAGCCGATTGACGAGGAGATATTCACCGC
>DBWN01000150.1 GCA_002308935.1 Bacteroidales bacterium UBA1237
CCGCAGATCCCGAGAGCGAAGTTTCCGAGCATCTTGGTTCCCTCTTCAGTATGGAACACTTCGGGATGGAACTGTACAGCATAAGTGTCTTCACCCTCTATCATGAAGGCCGCGTTCTTCACGTCCGCTGTCGAAGCGATCACTTTACCGCCTTCCGGCAAAGAGGAGATCGTGTCCCCATGGGACATCCATACCTGGGAATGAGGTTCAACACCTGCAAGAAGGGGGCAGTTTCTGTCAACCACGTCCATCATCGCCCGGCCGTACTCTCTTGCCAAAGATCCTTCAACCTTGCCTCCGTATGTGGCAGCGAGGTATTGCGCACCGTAGCATATGCCAAGCAGAGGGAGTTTCCCCTTGATCGATGACAGGTCCATCTTCGGGGCGTTCGCATCCCTGACGGAACAGGGGCTTCCGGAGATGATCACTCCGAGTGTCTCCTCATCAGGAGAGGGCATTTTATTGAAAGGATGTATCTCGCAGAAGACGTTAAGTTCGCGAAGTCGGCGACCGATGAGTTGAGTCACCTGGGATCCGCAGTCAAGGATGATGATTTTTTCTGCCATTGGGGAAATGTGCAAACCTTATATCCTGGTTTTGCGGTGCAAATATACGAAAACGGAAAGAAAAATCACCTGCAATCGTTACTCCGTATCAACATTGATTGTCAAATATGGACAAGTATCTCCGTATCATACCGGTTTGAACGTTTTTTACGTCAAAAAATTGAGAGAATCAGCAAAATCTGAGTAATTTTGCAGGCTAAATCAAAAGGGAACAATTTATATCAGCGGGTGAGGTACCCGCAATCACGTTTATGGAAGTACGCAATATAGCAATCATCGCCCATGTCGACCACGGCAAGACAACTCTCGTCGACCGTATGATTTACCAGGCAGACCTGGTAAGGAAACCCGAGAATCTGGGCGAGCTCATCCTCGATAACAATGACCTCGAAAGGGAAAGGGGCATCACCATTCTCGCAAAGAACGTCTCTGTTGTTTACAAGGGTGTAAAGATCAACATCATCGACACTCCCGGCCACAGCGACTTCGGAGGAGAAGTCGAAAGGGTTCTGAACATGGCTGACGGAGTCCTTCTTCTGGTCGACGCGTTTGAAGGCTGCATGCCCCAGACCAGGTTCGTCCTCAACAAGGCTATCGAAATGGGCAAGAAACCCATTGTCGTGGTGAATAAGGTTGACAAGCCCAACTGCCGTCCGGACGAGGTCCAGGAAGAAGTATTCGACCTTATGTTCAACCTTGGCGCGAATGAAGACCAGCTGGACTTCCAGACGATATTCGGAAGCGCAAAGCAGGGTTGGATGTCAACTGACTGGCAGAAGCCGACCACTGACATCACTCCCCTTCTCGATGCCATCATCGACATCATCCCGGCTCCCGCAATGAATGAAGGCACTCCCCAGATGCTGATTTCATCTTTGGAGTATTCCCCTTATGTGGGCCGGATCGCCGTCGGAAGGATTACCCGCGGAACCCTCAAGACCGGTGAAAGGGTCAGCCTTTGCAAGAGATACGACATCATCGAGAAATCGAAGATCAAACAGCTCATGGTATTCGACGGACTCGGAAAGAAGAACGTGGACGAGGTACAGTGCGGAGACATTTGTGCAGTGGTGGGAATAGAAGGTTTCGAGATCGGTGACACCATCGCCGACTTCGAGAACCCCGAAGCCCTTCCGCCCATCTCCATCGATGAGCCTACGATGAGCATGCTCTTCTCCATCAACAACTCCCCCTTCTTCGGTAAAGACGGCAAATACGTAACATCACGTCACATAAAGGAGCGCCTTGACAAGGAGCTCGAGAAGAACCTCGCCCTCAGGGTGAAGCCCGGCATGAACGCGGATTCATTCGTGGTATACGGACGAGGTGTTCTCCACCTTTCAGTGCTCATCGAGACCATGAGAAGGGAAGGATTCGAACTTCAGGTCGGACAGCCCAAGGTCCTTGACAAGACAATCAACGGACAGAGATGCGAACCTATAGAGGAACTGTCCATCGAGGTTCCCGAGAACTTCGTCGGTGCGGCGATAGAACTCACTACAAGGCGCAAAGGTGCCCTCATCCATATGGAGCCCCGTGGAGACAGGACTCTCCTCGAGTTCGAAATCCCTACAAGAGGTATTATGGGTCTGCGCAGCAACATGCTTACAGCAACCCAGGGAGAAGCAATCATGGCCCACAGGTTCAAGGATTACCAGCCATACAAGGGTGAGATTGAGAGAAGGAACAACGGTTCGCTCGTTTCCCTGGAAACCGGAGAGGCTGTCGCATACTCCATGAACAAACTCCTCGACAGGGGCAAGTTCTTCGTCGAACCAGGAGAAGAAATCTACGGCGGACAGGTGGTCGGAGAGCACACCAGGGAAAGGGACCTCAACGTGAACATCTGCAAGACGAAGAAGCTCACGAACGTCAGGGCAGCTGGCAGCGATGAGAAGATAGTTCTTCCTCCCGCAATCAAATTCTCCCTCGAGGAAGCTCTCGAGTATATTCAGGAAGATGAGATGGTGGAAGTCACTCCTCATCACATGAGATTGCGCAAAACTTTGCTCGATCCGCTCGACAGAAAAAGAAAATCTGATCAAGAGGATTGAATTTTAAAAAATAATTCATATCTTTGCAGCCCTTAATCCGTTTAAGGCTTATGAAGGATATATTTGTAATACCTCTAAATGGATTGCCTACCGGAAAAAGCGATTTTTCATGGTATGCGGACAAGGAGTTCTTTGGAAGTTTTGACAACTCAGACATCCTGGATGCGGACATCCATGTGGATTGTGTCCTTGAGAAATCGGGCAATTACATGGGCATCGACCTGGAGATTAGGGGAACGGTAACGGTTCCTTGTGACAGGTGCCTCGAGGATCTGGAGATTCCTGTGGAAGAGGAGAGGAGATTAAGCGTAAAGTTCGGAAACGAACCCACCTCACCCTTGGATACGGAAGAGGGAGAAAGAGAAACAGTCTATTTCTCCACAGAAGAGCCGGTCATTGACCTGCGCCAGATAGTGTATGATTACACATGCCTCGCCGTTCCGATGCAAAGAGTCCACAAAGAAGGTGAATGCAATCCAGCAGCGGTCGCGCACCTTTCCAGTGAGTCTGACGTGGTCAAACCCAAGGAGACAGCAACGGACAACCCGTTTGCGGCATTGAAGGATCTCCTGGCAAAAAAGCAAGACTCCTGAAGCCTTACAGATTAGGAATTGGTTAGAATAATTAAAAAAGTTATATACAATGGCACATCCGAAACACAAACTCTCAAAGCAGAGAAGGGATAAGAGAAGGACTCATGACTTTGCAGCGGTTCCCACCCTCGCAACCTGCTCTAATTGCGGTGCAACCGTGCTTTATCACACCGTTTGCCCCGAGTGCGGTTACTACAGAGGCCGCCAGATCATTGTAAAGGAAGCTGAGTAGTTCCCTTTAGACTGACATATCCGGGTTACCGGAAATGGCCCGATAGTTCAACGGATAGAA
>DBWN01000265.1:0-157 GCA_002308935.1 Bacteroidales bacterium UBA1237
AACCACTCCTATTTCAACCTCTCCGGTGACCCGGCCAAATACGATGTGCTGACCCACCTGCTGAGCATCAACTCCACGTCATTCACCCCGGTCGACGACACGTACATGACCACGGGAGAAATTGTCCCTACCGCCGGCACGCCGTTCGATTTCAAGA
>DBWN01000265.1:279-2084 GCA_002308935.1 Bacteroidales bacterium UBA1237
AAGGTCTATACCGACGAGCCCGGCATCCAGGTCTATTCCGGCAACTTCCTGGACGGTACCGTCAAGGGTAAGAAGGGAGTCGTCTACGAGCAGCGCCACGGCATCTGCCTCGAAACCCAGCACTATCCCGACTCGCCGAACAAGCCCGAATGGCCTTCGGTCGTCCTCCGCCCCGGAGAGACCTATCACAGCCGCTGCATCTTCGCTTTCATCGTGAAAGAAGACTAAAGAATCAAAAACCCGGTCAGATGGACCGGGTTTTTTCTTAATCTTTCCAAGTGGCGGATACCACGGCTTTCGCCGGCACCTTGACAGCGACCGCATGGCCTCCGCTCTCGAAGGTAAACTGCCGGTCAGTCGCTCCCTCATTCAGGATCAGGACGCCGTAGGACTTGTCCGGATTGCGGAAGGCCAGGTACGTCACATCCGAGAAGGTGTTCCCGGTAGTGCCGATCCGGACCGCGCCGGGCTTGATGACCACGGACGGGTGGACGATATCGTACCAGTGGGACTTGCGGTCCACGGAAGCCAGGCTGTGGGAGGCCGGGTCGATGGAGACGGCGCCATAACAGGTGCTGCAGCCGCCCGGACGATACGGCTTTCCCTCGTCGTCCAACATCAAGTTCCACAGGGTCACACCTTTGCCCCAGCGCTTCAGCGTTCCCAGGACAATATTGCGGAAATCCTCCTGGAACTGGGCGCCGAAGCCCTTTCCGTAATTCCAGGTGCCGATGGATGCTTCCGTGAACCAGATTCCCTTATCAGGCGCTGACTGATGGATCCTGTCCAGCTCGGTAACGCTGCCTCCGTAGTTGTGCCAGGCGGAGCCCGCCGCATACTTGGCGGCTTCCGCATCCGCATAGATCATCAGCGGATAGCTCTTCTGGTCGGCCATGTCATCATAGTTGTAGTTGTGGTCGAAAAGAAGGATTTCCGTCTTCAACCCGGCCTTTTCAAAGGCCGGGCCCACGACCTTCAGGAAATCGCGCTGGTCCTGCCAGGGCATGTACAGGGACATGGAGTTCCCTTTATTCAGAGGCTCGTTCTGGAGGGTGACGTACTTGACCTGATAGCCCCGCTTCTGCATCTCCTGCACCCATTTCACGAAATAATCGGCGTAATCAGCGTAATATTTCGGATTCAGGCGGCCGGAGGTCCAGCTGTTGAAGGCGGCGCCGGAGCCATCGAGCGTCATCTTCATCCAACGGGGGCAGCTCCACGGGGAGCCAATGATCTGGACGATCGGATTGATCCGGTATATCTCGTCCAGGATCGGGAAGAGGAACTGTTTCTCGCTCTCATGGACCGCGAAATTCTGCATCCCCTCCTTGTCACACCAGGTGTATTCATCCATGGAGAAGTCCGAGCCGCCGATACACACGCGAATCAGCGAAGAGCCGGCGCCCTCCGAAGGACTGAACAGCTCCTTCAAGAACTTCGTACGGTCCTCCTGGCTCATTCTGAGCAGGTTGTAGCAAGATGCCTGAGTGATGGCAAGGCCGAAACCGTCCACCGTCTGGAAAGTCTCGTCCGTGAAGCGGATGACATTCTGCGCCGTCGCAGACGGCTTGCTGAACGCAACGCCGGATTTCTGGAAATCGCGCGTCTTGTCAAACGTGGTCGTCCACAACGTAGCGTCATAAACCATGGAGGGCTCAGGCGTCGGAACCGGCTCCGGCTCAGGATCCTTTCCACCACAGGAACAGGAGCATAGAGCGAGCAGGCTGAGGATGGCGATGGGGAACAGTTTCTTCATCAGACGAGAAATCTTAAATCTTTTAATTTATAAGTAAAAATATTTATTT
>DBWN01000265.1:2166-3152 GCA_002308935.1 Bacteroidales bacterium UBA1237
GGGGAGGAGACCCGGCCAATCTTTTGCTAACGTATTTTCTGATTGAGAATTAATCGAGCGGGAACAGAAGCATGCCCTTGTCCTTATGGACATAATAGATCACATCCTGCTCGGGGCTCATATAGAAGATGAAAGCATTGTCCGCAGGGGCGCCCGTATTATCCACAATCGAGAACTCGTGCCGGAGGACGGTCACATCGATATCCCCTTCATCGGGAACGTTATGCCAATTGACCGTATTCGCGACATCGATCGTTCCCTGCTGTACGATCTCCGTCTTTCCGGGCTTATAGGTGTCCGGATTGGACATATGCTCTTTCAGATAACCTTCAACCAGGGGATTCACTTGCTCAGAACCAGAAGAACAACCCAGAAGAAGGGTCGCCGCAAAAAGGATAGAAAAAAAACGTTTCATGAATCGGTATATTTAAACTAGATACAAAAATAGCCAAATTATTCGTTATCTGATTTCTTTTCTTCCGCCTCCGTAACATTTCCCTTAATATAAATACGGAGAACCGGTTTCACGCCATTGGAGAAAACAGTGATCATCTGGTTGAAAGGACCGGTATGAGGAGGATGAAATAAAACCTTGAATGTCGCGGAATCACCGGGGGCCACTGGATCAGTAGAAAACTCCGGAACCACACAGGGGCATCCAGGACTGAGCTTGGAAACGATCAGAGGCGACTCCCCCGTATTCTTATACTGGAAAACGAATTCTTGAGGACCGGCAGAAATAGGGAAAGATCCTTTACTGAGGGTATTCCGAGAAAAAGTCAGTTGGGCTGGCTCCTGGGCGGCAACGAGACCGCACGATCCCAGCAGGCAGACAAATAAGAATAGCTTGCGAAGCAACATACGTTCAAAAAATAATAAAAGGGGCAGAGCCTAAGCCCTGCCCCTCTTATTCAAATATTGTTCCAAAGAACAGTTCTAATTACTCTTCGATGGTGGTGCTGACAGGAACCTTGATGTCATTGACA
>DBWN01000265.1:3182-6837 GCA_002308935.1 Bacteroidales bacterium UBA1237
ACCTGACCGTTGTTCTTGTAGGTGATGTAATCGTGTTCAGACTTCTTCAGCTTCTTGTATTCAGCCTCAGTGGTGATAACATCCTTCATCTGATCATAGGTGAGACGAGCAAGCTGGAGATAAGCCGGAATCGCAGCCACTCTACCATTCAGGTCGCACTTAGCATTGGCAAGGTCAACATCAACATAGAACGGACCATAGAAGCCCCAGAAGAACGGATAGTTAGAGAACTGACGGTTCTTACCGTATTCAGCGCCGGAGATCCACTTCTTGCTGTCGAGCTCGCTTCTCCAGTCGGAAGGAGCGATGAGATCCTCAACGCAAATGTAGGAACCCTTCTCACCGTAGGAAACACCATCAATATACTTGTCAGCAGCAATATTGGAGATGTTGATCGGACGGACGTAGTCGGCACGGAAGTGATCCTGACCGTTGAACGTGATCTTGACTTCCTTCTTGGTGTCACCGCAGGCATAACCCTTGGCACCAATGTTCACATAGAGCTGCTTGGTGTTGAGGAGAGCCTTAGCAAGAACGGACTCCTTGTTCAGGGTGATCGTGTTCAGGAGCTCATCCGGGTGGTTGTTGATGACAGCGATCGTGTCGTAAGCAGCAGCACCCTTCACTCTGGCAGTCAGGACAGTGTCCTTGAGGATCTTGAACTCGACATCCTTGCCGTCGATCTTCGGAGCCTTGATGTCGTGACCCTTCGTACCGCAGAAGAAGTAATCAACCTTGGTGATGTACGGAGCGAGTCTGATCAGACCCTCGGTAGCACCTTCCTTCTTAACAGCCTCATCGTCCTTTCTCCAGGTCTCGAAGCTGTAGTTGATCTCGTTCACGAAGACGCAGTGCTCAGGGATGGAGTCAGTGTCGAACGCACCCACGGCGACATTGTAACGGGTAGCGGTCTTCTCAGCGTTCCAGAAGTTGGAGATGTAGTCGGCAGGAAGGACATTGTATTCCTTCGCGACAGGATCAACCTTACCAACGAGTCTGATGATCGCCTTGAGTTCCGGAGTACCGTTCTTGTAGTAAGCCACATAGTGCTCAATCTCCTTACCGGCATACTGCCAAGCCTCAGCATCAGAGATGGTCCACTTCAGGATGTGGGTACCCTGGGATTCGCTGTTGACGATATCCTCAACCTTACCAACATTCACCCAAGGATCCATCATTTCTCCCGGCTTCTTAGGATTCGGGATCTGAGCACCCATGTAAGCATCATTGAACGCGTCATAGAGGGCGTGGAACTCCTTAGCCGGCAGACCGATCTCGTTGTAGATCTTCTCGTTCATGTACTGAACGGTGGTCAGCAGGGTGTCACCCTTGAAGCAAATGAAGCCGAACGCATCATCGAATTCGTACGTGGCGTCGAAGTCAGCCTGCTCACGGTTGGAGATGAAGATCTTCAGGTAAGCATAGGCGACCACATCATCACCGTGCTTGAGGGCGACGCGGATGATCGGAGTACGGCCGACAGCGGCGATACCGGAAGTGGTGAACACCTTCGGGGTGAAGACACCGTCCTCGAGGGTGACAAAGTCAGCCTGGTCGGTGAGGGAAGGATCGATCTCAGTACCGATGCGGTAGTTCTTGACAACCTCGAAGGACCAGGTCAGACCGAGTCTCTCAAGATCGGCAGCGATCAGTTCAGCATCCTTGTCATTCGGGGTGGCAGCGACAGTGTGGGCAGCAACGATCTTCTTGAGATCGAGGGAGCTGTCGTACTTCACGGAGATATCGCAGGTAGCCTGAGCCTCGTCCAGGGTCATTTCACCCACGGTCCAAGCCTCGACATCGTCGATGTAAGCCTCGTCGTCAATCTCGGAGATACCGAAATCATAGTCAAGATCATCGTCCTTGAGGGCGCGACGGAGATGGGCATCCTTGGCCTCACCGAGGACGGCGAGGTTATCCTTGGCCCAGCTGTTCTTGAAAGCGATCACGAGGTTGTCGAGCTCATTCTTCTGGAGCATCGCATAGTCGGAGGTGACAAACTCACCGTTAGCCTTCTCGATGTTGAGGGCCATCACGGAGAGGAGATCCTCGGTAGCAGGAGTACCTTCGACAAGGACCTCGACGGTCAGGACACCATTCTCAAAGCTCTTGAAGACAGGGGTGACAGCGAAATCCTTGGAAGCCTCGGCCTTGGTCTCGATCTTCTTCGCGTTGGGAACAACGACGAAGGAGAGGAAGTCGGACTCACCTTCCTTCAGGAAGGAAAGGTCAGCGTTGGTCGGGTTCACGTGATACTGGGCGAGGATCGCCGGCTGCACGTCCACGGAATCGACCTTGACCCACTTATTCTTGACCTTAACGGTATCGATCACGGCATATTCGTCTGCGGAATCCTTCGTGCCGTTCTTGATGACATTGGGCCAGTAGTGGAAGTTGTCGAAAACGAGGGCCTCGACACCGTCGATGTAGGTGTTCGGCATGAAGACCAGGCTCTTGACCTCGGCGAGCAGGGAGATGGTATACGGATCCTTACCCTCGATGCCCTTGAAGACGAGCTGATTGTTCTCCTTGTCCCAGACAGCGGTGATAGCGCCGGGCTTCAGGAAAGAGATCGTGGTCTCGGAAGCGACATACTCACCCTTGGTGGCATCCCAGGTGTACTTGGTGAAGAAACCGGTCTCGGTGTTCGGGACATAGTACTCGCCATTCTGGCCGTCCTTACCGTCCTTACCATTCTCACCGTCTTTACCGTCCTTACCGTCCTTGCCGTCGACACCGTCCTTGCCGTCCTTGCCGTCTTTACCGGCAGCAGCAAGACCCGTGTCCTTACCGTCAATGAACCAGTTGCCGTTGTCACCGATCGTGACGACAGAACCGTCCTTACCGTCCTTACCATCAGTACCGTTGGTACCGTCCTTACCGTCCTTACCGTTGACGATGTTGTAGGTACCCTTGTTGGTGGTCACGGTGATACCGCCAGCCGTCGTGGTAACGTTAGTCACAACCTCACCAGCATCGATTTTCGTCTGGAGATCGTTGAGCTTCTGGGTCAGTTCGGCGACCTTTTTGTTCAAGCTCTCGATGTCCGGCGCGAAATCCTTCTGGCAAGACACAGCTCCGACAAGTGCGGCGGAAATCGCTGCACTGGTCAGGAAAAATTTGAATAACTTGTTCATAAATTTTGGATTAATGGATAAATAATAGTTTTAAATTGTTTCTGATTCTTTTTGACTCCCAAAGGAGTTAAACCCATTTGTCAAGTTTCAGTCCTTAGAATGCTATAGTTTTTAAGGTTATTCGACAGTACTGATCACCACGCGGTTCAGGTCGTTCTCAGCGAACGGCTGGATGAGGTCACCGTTGCCTACGATGGAGACGATACGGGATTCAGCGATACCGCGCTCGGTCAGGAAGTCCTTCACGGCGGCTGCGCGCTGGTCGGAGAGCTTCTGGTTGATCCGCTTGTTGCCCGTACCCTTGTCGGCGTGGCCGGCGATGGAGAGGTTCACGGACGGGTTCGCTTTCAACCAGTCGATGTAGCGGATGAGCTTCGCGGCTTCCTCGTCGGAGATGACCGCGGAGTTGATCGTAAAGAACGTATTCACTTGACGCATTTCTGCGGCGAGTCTCTCAGCAGCAGCCTTCTCGGCGGCGAGTTTGTCGGCGAGGGCCTTCTCGGCGGCAGCCTTCTCGG
>DBWN01000265.1:6936-7980 GCA_002308935.1 Bacteroidales bacterium UBA1237
TGATCTTCAGGCCGGCGAGGGCGTTGTACTGATAATCAGGGTTGCCGGCTTTCTTGGAGTTGAAACGGTCGCTCAGGACATTGCCGTTCACCTCGAGGTTGAGGGCGACGTTCTCGGAGAGGCGGATGTCGAAGCCCAGGCCCACGCGGCCGACCGGGGAGATCAGGCTCTTGTTCCAGAGATAGCCGAAATACTCGGCGGGCTTGACGGCCTTGACATTGTTCGCACCGTTCTTGAAACCGAAGGCAGCACCACCGCCGATGAGCGCATACGGATCGAGCACCCGCTTGTGGTTATAGCCAAAGAGATTCGCCAGATGGAAGGTGAGGTCCACGTTCCCCTGGAGGAAGTTGAACTTGTACACTTCGATCGGAATGGAATTACCCTTGGCCTGCCAGCCGCTCGCACCCACTCGGAGACCGAGGGTCGGGTTGAACTGATAGCCCAGGGAGAGGGCTCCAGCCGGAGAGAGCAGGTCCTTGAACACCGTCTCACCGACCGTGTGGGCTACGCCACCCTGGATCTGACCGTACCAGTGGGGATTGAACTCCACGGTGGGATCCGACTTGCTCTGCTGGGCAAACGCCACCTGGGTACCCAGGGCAAGCACGAAAAGCAGTGTTAATTCTTTCAGTTTCATATACTATATAAAATATGTGCTCAAAACTACCTGTATATGGGCCTTGATCTTACCCCAATAGGGACAGCCAAGCAACGCGTTCAAATCTGGACACTTTCATATACGAAGGCAAAAATAAGCAGAATAATCTAATTTTCCCAACTTTTTTTAAAATTTCGATAAAAAAAAACGATACTCACCGATATGTACGAGGTTTTTCATACCTTTGCACCTATAAAAATAGAAACGAGACTTATCATGGCTATTTCCAACGACTTCAACGAGCAGGAACGCGGGCGCAGGGAATCCCTGGCGAAACTCCGCGAACTGGGCATCAATCCATATCCCGCCCCCCTGTACCCGGTGGACACCACCACCGCGGAAATCGCGGCGGGCTATGATCCCGAAAAGGGCAATTTCGCCGA
>DBWN01000138.1 GCA_002308935.1 Bacteroidales bacterium UBA1237
TCGATTGGGACTGCAAATATAGGCATTTTTTTATTCTTGGCAAGTGATTTTATGATTTTTTGAGTTTTAAATACTCTCAAGCACAACAGAAGGGAGCACACGGCCCCCTTCTTAATAATCGGACTGAATTCAGTTTTCTATTTCACTGTCATCTTCCCTCCGAATCCGCCGTTCGCCCTGTAATGAGGAGCATACAGAGACTCTATTTCGACCACCGGAGCCTGGAACACTCCTGCTTGCATGACATAGAATTCCTCGGACACGGTCGTGTTCTCTTCAGGATAAGTGTCGAAATAGAATTCCGTCCTGTCGGAACGCACATCCCGGTATCCATGGGGCTGGAAGAAGTATCCGTCACCGAAACTCATAGGCCTGATTCCCCATCCGTACATTCCGGAGAGCTGCTGGACGGGACGGAGAGTGGCTTCCCTAGGAGCCCTGAGCATAACGAAACTCCTGTTCTCCTTATTCCATATCTTGTACACTACTTTGATCCTGTCCCCCTTTGAAAGTACTGTTCCGGGGCGGATTTCCTCCTCCTTCATTATGGTGGAGACTTTGCCCTTGTCATCAGTCACCGAGGTCGGAACCATTCTGAAGAAGGTCCTCTCGATCTTCATCTCATTGCCTGCGGCCTTTATGGATGAGAACGGTTTCTCGTAAGTCTGCTTCATGAGGATTATCCTGGTAGCCTTGATGTCATCATCACCGTTCATCACAGAGTTGATCGCGTCCACGAAAGCGGGATCTTCATCCCATTTCTGGGTCTCCTTCTGGAGCATGAGCCAGATACGTATCCCGTCTGCGATCTTCTTGGTGGATTCCTTGGAAGAAGAGCTCTTTCCAGCATAATCTGAGAAGAGATCGCAGATAAGGGAATGTGCATAAGCTTCGCTTTCGAGCAGGCCTCTGAACGGCATCACAGCATTTGGATAGTACATTCCGCCACCATCATGTTCAATTGCATATTCAATCAGAGAGAGTACGTCCTCTTCCAAAGAAGACCTCAATTTCGAGTCAGCCGAGAATGTCACACCCCATGCTTTCGCAAGCGCGGTTCCGCCTTCATTGTTGACAAGATTGGTGATAGTAAGGAGCCTTCTTGCCTTAGGAAGAATCTGTCCATTGAGTCCTCTTTCCTTGGAAGGAACAAGATAATCTTTCACGTAGTCCTTGAACTCTTTCGTCCTCTTGTCGAATACGGCCTTAAGTCCATGTGTATTGACCTCAAACGGAACAGAAGAGTAATATGACCTGACCAAAAGATACTGGTTGACCGACAGACCTCCGCACCATACCGGCCATTCAGAATCGAACTGGTTCTTGTCGAGGAACTTGACCGAAGATGTGAGCAGGCTCTTAAGGGAAGAGTCAATACCGACAAGAGAGTCAAGTTTAGCGAACCTTTCGAGCACGACAGCAGTAACGATCGGTGATGAGCTCATTCCTTCGAACCATCCGAATCCGCCATCGGCATTCTTGCAAGCCTTTATCCGGTCCATGAGCTTCGATGTCGGCATTTCGTAAACGGGAGCCTCCTGACCTTTGAGAAGAGATTCCGAAAGGAGTCTCACATAAAGAGCCTCGGAAAGCGAAAGGACATCGGATGCTTTAGGCTCCACCTTCGATGGAATCGCCTCCTTCACCATGTCGATGATCGATATCTCGTCATAAGCTGCTCCGTAACCTGAGACATTGACGAACCTTGACCTGAGTTCACGGATAATGGCGTTCTTGTCCTGTCCAGCGAAATATACCGCCGAATGGGCTTCAGTAAGGGTCTGAAGATTGTCCTTGACGGGCACACTGACGAAAACTGCATCCGAGAAGGAACCGTCATCAGCCTTGAAGACCACCATCAGTCCACGGTCAATTCCACCTTTGGAAGGGACTTTGACTGCGAATGATTCCGAAAGCCCCCCATGAGCCTTGACCGTCACCTTCTTGGAAGCGGAAGCTACAGGAGAAGAGTTCTTGTGGTCGGAACTGTCATATTGATAAAGCGTGAGTGTGCCGGGCACATCCTGATCCACCGTAGAAGACAAGGTTACAGCCAAATTGTAGGAATCGCCTGCATAGAGGAACGAAGGCTCAGCCACGGCCACCTTCACAGGTATCGAGACGACCATTTCCTTGGAAACCATGGAGTTCCTCATTCTCTTGTCATGTGCATAAACCTTCACCACAAATGTGGACAGCTTGTCTGAAGTTGAGAACTTGACCGACGCATTACCGTCCGCATCAGTCCTTATGAAAGGCTCGAAGGCGAGAGTTGTCGCGAAGTCTTCTCTCACTGTCTCAGGTACTCCGGCATCATCGCTGGCACCTGATTCGAAAGTATCGAACATCATGCTCTCTTCAGCTTCGGCAACCATCGGAGCGGCCATATCCATCGCAGCTTCTTCCATCACCATCGCATTCATGGTGACACCTGCAGACTTCGCCATCATCCTTCCGTTTCTGGGAGCTACTCCATATCCTATCACTTCCGTCTCATACAAGACGTTCTCAGAATCGGACACCGCCCATTCGTCTTCCGTGAAAGTCAGATCCTCTATTCCGGTGCCTGCAGCAGCATTCACATTCACATAAGGGACGCTGAATTCATTCAGATATACCTTATTCCATGAAATAGACGCAATGCGGTCCACACTCTTGTCATAGATTGT
>DBWN01000225.1 GCA_002308935.1 Bacteroidales bacterium UBA1237
CCGATCATATTGTCCATGATCTGGGGGAGTCTTCCCATGTCTACCCATGTGTCCTCATCGTCACCTCCGCCCGGGAGCATGTAGATGACCGGATATTCCTTTTCGGGGGTGTATCCATAAGGGAGATAGACGTTCAGCCTTCTTTTTCCGCCGTATCCGGGGGAATCGTACCACAAGGTGGTGAGGGTCCCTCTTCCACAGTCCGCGTAATCCAGGTTGGCGCTGCCTTCACCCTTGATGAGGAAGGAGTTGTACCACTCTGAGTAGTTGCACACGAGCTTGAGGTTGTGGGGGTCAAGGGTCATCACCCCGTCCACTGAGAAGTAGTAGAAGTAGAAGTCGGGAGAAAGCCCTTCGGCCTTGTATTCCCATACCCCTTCACTGTTCCTGGTCATGGGTACGCTTCCTCCGACGCCGTATTCGTTGACACCGGGAAGGAAATCTCCGAAAACTTTGACCTCGGAAGCTCCGTCAGCCTTGAGAAGGAACGTGACGTCCCCTCCTTCGACCTTGGGATAATACAGACTGCCCGGGTACTGCCCGAAAGAGGGCAGCGCCAGGGTCAGCGCCAGCGCAAGAAGCGCAGCTTTAACTGTCATGAGGAGCCTGCTGTCCATTTTAGAACGGGAAACGTCCGAGAGGTTCAGCCTGGATGCGGTCACCCATAGCGGAAGCGTCCTTGTCGTTATCGTCGAGCTTGAACACCATATACTTGGGGTTCTCTCTGGTGAAAGGAGTCCAGGTGTTCTCTCCGGGTGCGTTGGGGTTTCCGTACTTGACGAAGTTGGTCCAACGGGTGATCATGTTCTCTGCGAGGTCATAGTCGCCCGGAGTGAAGGGACGCCAGCAGAAACGGAGGCTCTTGAACATGTACCACAGTTCTGAAGAATGGAAAGCTCCCTGGAGCACGCCCTCGCGGCCGTCAGTGGGAAGCCTTCTTGCGAACTGGTAGGCGTAAGCGGCCTTTCCGGCATCCTCGCGGAGGTTGCAGAAGAGGTCTATTCCGTTAGCGAGCATTCCCATGTCATCGAGGGTGGAACCCATCATGTAAGGGACATCGGAAATCCTTCCGCCTCTTGCGGCCTCGTTGAATGTCTCGGGATAAGCGTATCCGTCAACCACGGGAGAGCTTCCTACGCGGAGGAACTGTCCTGTCTCATTCCTGTAGCGTGTGCCCAGGTTGAAAATGTCGTCGGTGGAAGCCGCGCGCATCTTCTCGAGAGTGTCATAACCGGCCCAGTCCATGATCTGTTTGCCGGCTTCCTCGCTTGCTGCAAGGGGAGCTCCGCCGAGTGCGGGTGCGTTGGTCACACCGCCGCCGCTCTGGATGATCGCTCCACTGATCAGGTCTTTGGAGAGGGGAGAAGTGATGAGAGTCTGAACGCTCATGGCTCCTGCGCTCTGTCCGAAGATCGTGACCTTGTCGGGATCACCGCCGAAAGCTGCGATGTTGTTCTTCACCCATTTGAGAGCGGCGATCTGGTCCAGCATTCCGTAGTTTCCGGAAACGTGGTGAGGGCTCTCGGCTGAAAGTGCGGGATGAGTGAAGAACCCGAAGATTCCGAGGCGGTAGTTGAAGGTGACGAGCACGACGCCGTGCTTGGCCCACTCCTCACCGTCCATCTCAGGCTCGAATCCCCAACCTGCGGTATATCCGCCACCGTGGATCCAGAGCGCTACCGGAAGCTTCTTTGAGCTCTTGCCGGCTGCGGGGGTCCATACGTTGAGGTAAAGGCAGTCCTCGCTGAACTCGGGGTCTCCGTCGAAGAAGAACTCAGGCGTGTATCCGCCACCTGAATGCTTTGTCTGGACAGCGGGATGGCCGAAAGTATCGGCAGTGAGAACGCCTTCCCAAGGCACTACGGGCTGGGGCTCTTTCCAGCGCAGGTCACCTACCGGAGGTGCGGCGAAAGGAATTCCCTTGTAAACCATGACTCCGGGAGTGGATGATTCCACACCCTGGACTTTTCCGCCTTCGATTTCGAGGACGGGATTCTTCTGTGCGCAGGAGACTGCAAGAGCGGCTGCTGCAAGTGCGATGAGGATCTTCTTCATGTTTCAGATTCGGTTTATTGTTTCTGTTTCAAAATGGGGTGGCAACCCGAGGATCGCCACCCCAAAGATAATAGTTTTTAATTATTTCCAACCATCATTCTGATACAGGCCGTCAGAACCGGTATTGAGGTCGATGTAAACCTGAGGGATGGGGAAGAGATTGAATTCGATGTTTCCGGTGAACTCAGCCCAACGGCGGATGTCAGGATAAACCTGGGCACCGGGCCTTGCTGAATACATTCCGTAGTTGTAAAGACGAGGTTTCCACTCTTCGGGTTTCATCCTCAGGAAGGTAGCCCAACGGAACTCTTCGTAAAGAAGCTCACGGCCCCTCTCGTCGAGGATGGTGTCGATGGTGATAGAGCTGAAAGGCTTGGCGTTGGAACGCTCACGGACAGCGTTGAGAGCTGCGGCTGCGCCTGCTGCGTCACCACTGCGGAGCTTGGCCTCTGCGAGGAGGAAGTAAGCCTCAGCGGAACGTGCTGCATACTTGGAACGGTAGAAGTTGATGAATGTTCCGATCCAGCTCATACCAGGATCATTGGGGTCGTAGTCCCAAGCGTCGAAAGGAGTCTCCTTGTACCAGATAGGGAAGTAGATACCGGCAAGCTCAGGAGTGGAGTGGTCGATGTGCTTCCAACCGACTTTCTGCTCATACAGAGGGTGCTTGTCATCGCAGCAGAGGTACTCGGTCTTCACGGTGACGTCCTCGATGTAGCGGAGGTCAGCGGTGGTTCCGTTGTTGTGCTCTGCGTCCCACATCGTGTAAGAAGCATACCAGGTAGGGGTACTCTGTGCCCAACCGGTACCACCATGGCTTGCAGGGCTCATCTTGCCACCGTATTTGGCGGAGAATGCCTTCCAAGGACCGGATGCAGCACCGTCGGCTACATACTCGGGAGCCCAGTTGTAGTCCTGAAGAGCGGGGGTGAAACCGAGGGTGTTGCAACGGCGTCCGCCGGGAGTAGGATTCCAGAAGTCACCACCGTTGGCTGCGAAAGTGTTGTAATCAGGAGCTGATACCATGACCCAAATTGCCTCGGTGTTGGCAGGGCTGATGATGTTCTGGGCGACGAAGAGGTCGGACATCACATTGCCGTCGGGATCAGCGTTGGGGATACCGTAATTGGATCCTGTCGCGCTGGGAAGACGGACACCGAAACGGTTGGTCATCAGAGGATGATGATTGACGACTTCCTGAGCGTATTTTGCTGCTTCAGAGTAGTCGGACTTGTTGTCACCGTTCTCGACTCCGCGGGCGAGGAGAGCTTCAGCGAGGTACATTCCGGCAGCGCCCTTTCCGGCACGGCCGTATTCACTCTTCACATCCCAAGGGAGACCGTTGTAAGCAGCAGTGAGGTCCTCAATGGCTGCGTCGTAAGTCTCCTTTCGGGTAGCGCGGTCATAAGCGTAGTTAGGGGTCTCGGTGTATTCGAGTACCATAGGGACTCCACCGAAGAGTTCTCCGAGGCGGAGGTAAGAAAGTCCGCGGAGGAACTTGGCTTCAGCCCCGATGCGTGCCTTCTCGGCATCGCTGGGCCACTCAACCTCGTCAAGTTTGGAGAGTGCGAGGTTTCCGTAGGAGATGACCTTGTAGAACTTGTCCCAAAGGCTCTGAGGGAGACCTGAAGTAGCTGACCAGGCAGCGGTGAAGTTGCTCATGTGAGAACCTGCGCCAAGCTGGAACTTGTTGTCGGTCATGTCAGTACCTGTGGAAGTGTTGTATGCGAGACCCTGGCCCATTGCACCGGGGAAGTAGAGCTCTTCGAATTCGAAGTAACCGGTGAGAAGGGTGTTGAGCACCTGCTCGCTGGTGTTGTATGCATTGGCGACGGTGAGCTTGTCCTTAGGTTTCTCGGTAAGGAATTCCTTGTCAGAAACGCAGGAGACGGCGGCTACACAAGCCATGAAGGCAGCGATTATTCTATATGCTTTCATATCTGATGCTATCTAATTGATTATCGGAACTAGAGTGTGACATTGAGACCCACGGTGAATGAACGAGGGATACCGATACCGGCACCGCTGCGGCTTTCAGGGTCACTCATCTTCCAACCGGGTGCGATGTAGAAGAGGTTCCTGCCGGAGAGGGTGAGACGTGCGGTCTTCACACCGATCTTGCTGGCGACCTTGCTGAGGTTGTAAGAGAGGGAGAGGTCCTGCAGACGGACGTGTCCGTAAGGGTTGTAGACAGCGTACTTGCTCTCGCTCACGTTAGGAGCAGGGTAAGTGTTGTTAGGCTGCTGCTTTGTCCAGAACGGGATGTCGTATGCTGTACAAGCTGCTGTAGTGTTGAATGTCACATAAGCGAAGGTGTTGTCGGCGAGGCCGTACTTGTTTCCGCTGAAGATGCCCTGGAAGAGCATATAGAGCTGCCAGTTGCGCCACCTGAGAGTGTTTGCCCAAGAAAGGCGGAAGTTCTCATCGCGGTAACCGAGGATCTGACGGTCGTCAGGTGAAGGGTTGTCGGTGTCCTGTCCGTCGATGGTCTTGAAGATAGGACGTCCGGCGTTGGTTCCTTCCTGGAAGATTCCTTCAGTCTTGTAACCGAAGATTGTGTTGATAGGCTTTCCGATGAAGAGGCTCTTCGTGAGGTCATCCTGGCCGTCTCCGTAGAGCTCGACGATCTTGTTGCGGTTGAGGGTGAACACGAAGTCGGAGGTCCAAGTGAAGTCGTTCTTCTTGATGTTCACGGTATTGAGGTTGAACTCGACACCCTTGTTGTCAACGCGGCCCATGGTAGCCTTCTGAGAAGTGATACCGGCTGTCATGACAGGGATGTTACGGTCGAAGATCTGGTCGGTAGTCTTGGAGATGTAAGCGTTCAGATCCATGTGGATGCGACCCTTGAAGAGGTCAGCCTCGAAACCGCCGTTCCAAGAAGTGGTGGTCTGCCAAGCGAGGGTAGGGTTACCGAGGGTTGCGAGCCTCTGGCCCCAGTGTGTGGTTCCGCCATAGTAGTTGGGAATTTGGCCGCCCTTAGCGACTGCGATTGTGGAGAGAGTTCCGTAAGGAGAAAGGGTCTGTGCACCGTTCTTACCCCAAGAGAGTTTGAGCTTGAGGAAGTCGAGCCACTTGATGCC
>DBWN01000266.1:0-1504 GCA_002308935.1 Bacteroidales bacterium UBA1237
ATGCGGTTCCGGAACAGATATCCGGTTTCGAGTACGAATTGAGAGCATGCAAGGATGCCATAATGGAGGGAAAGACAGAACCTCCGCAGATGCCCCATTCAGAGATTCTGTATGTGATGGGGATCATGGATTCGTTGAGAAGAGAGTGGGGCGTGAGATTCCCTCAGGAGGATTAGTTCCCGGATTGCCGTGGACAACAGAAAAGGGCCGAAGACCGTAGAGGTTTTCAGCCCTTTATAAGAATGGCTTGCTGTTACCCGTTATTGACAATATTGTCTATCTGGCCCATGAGCTCATCGGCTCCTTCCAGAATGTCCCGCCTGTTCTTCAGTCCGAGGGCAAGTCCAATTACCAATCCGAAAGCTATTCCGCAGATGAAACCGATTCTCATCTCTGAGGACATCTCGTTACTTTTGAAAGATTCTATCACCAGCCATATCAGCCAGACTCCGAGGAGAGGGAAACTGTACTTGATCCAGTCTGCGTGAATCTTCTTGAATTTCGTGAGTTCCTTTGTCGCAGTCACAAGATCCTTGTCCATCCTGGGAAGATGCTGGTTGGTGAGGATCGTCGCGATTACGCAGACAAGCATCATCACAAGCGTGAATATCACAAAGTATATCGATAATCCTAATTGGCTGGCCACCATGGGGATCAAGAGTATAACGGCTGCTCCTGCTATGATGGGGACATTTGACTTGATACGCATTCTGTTCAGTCCGCGCCTGTAAGAGTGTCTCAGCATGGAATCGTTGAGGATTTTCTGGTTGTCAAGCTTTGATTTCATCTGCTTGAGCTGCTGCTGCATTTCGAGGAGGGTGTTATCTGTAGTTTCCATTTTACTGCATGTTTTTGAGTTGTTCCTTGATTCTGACAAGACGGACAGAGACATTCTTGGGAGTGATTCCTACGATCTGACCGATTTCTTCGTAACTGAGGTTTTCAAGCCAAAGGAGTACGATCGCGCGGTCAAAGGGACCAAGCTTGCTGATTCTTCCCCTGAGGATGTTGAACTGCCTGAGGTCTTCTTCCTTCTCATCGAACATGTCGACATCCATTGTGAGAGGGACTGTCGATAGGCCACGTTTCTTTTTCCTGTCTGAGGAAATGCAAGTGTTGAGGGCTACCTTGTAAATCCAGGAACTCAGCGCGCTTTCACCCCGGAAGGTTCCGGATCCCCGCCAGAGGTTTATGAGGGTTTCCTGGAAGAGGTCCGCAACCTCATCCTGGTCGGAGGAGAACATGTAGCANNACGGTGTAAATCGTGCTGCGGTTCTCGCGGACCATTTTTTCAAACTCTTGTTCTGTCATTGTCTGTCTTGTTTCTTGTTGTTTTCTGACCATTAGACGCAGGGACTACAGAAAAACTACAGATTCGGGAAACTTTTTTCAAAAAAAATCAAAACCCGCCTATACTGAAGATCGCAGTGGGCAAAAGGAGCAGGAATCCCAGAACAAGAAGAGCGACGACGCCCTTCCAGATCCATTTCACCCATTTTGAATA
>DBWN01000266.1:1577-2011 GCA_002308935.1 Bacteroidales bacterium UBA1237
ACCATCGCTTGCCTGGAAACGCCTACCATGTCGGAGAAAGGAGCCATTATCGGTATCGTTATGGCAGCCTTTGCTGTAGCGCTGGGGATGATGAAGTTGATGGCGGCCTGTATGCCGTACATCGCTGACAGGGACGTTACACTGCTTGTTCCTTCAAGCCCTTCCTGCATCCCATGAAGTATGCTGTCAACGATCTTGCCGTCCTGAAGAATCACTATTATTCCGGAAGCGAACCCGACCACAAGAGCGGCAGAAAGGATGTCTTTGGCTCCGGCGATAAGCTCATCCGCAATCCTGTTGGCGGAGAATCCTGCTACTACTCCGCAAATGATTCCCATAAGAAGGAAGAGTCCAGTGATCTCCGGCATGTACCAGTCCCAGCAGGTTACTCCTACAATGAGCGCTATGACTGTGATAAGCAGGACAAGAAGGAT
>DBWN01000266.1:2195-20056 GCA_002308935.1 Bacteroidales bacterium UBA1237
GCGCTCGAAAATCCGATGTTGGCGGCGACGTACACCACCAGCATCCCCATGAAAGCGTCATAACCCATGGATACTACCAGAGGAACCATTATCCCGACGAAGGGTATGGTCTCTTCGCTCATTCCGAACACGGCTCCTCCGAGAGAAAACAGTACCGTCACTGCCGCAAGCACAAGTTTGTCCTTTTTCCCGACTTTCTGAATGAAACGGCTTATTCCAGCGGAGACCGCTCCGGTGGAGTTCAGCAGCCAGAAAGCTCCTCCTACAACCAGGATGAAGATGATTATTCCGGATTGTTTCACGAACCCGTGATATATCGAGGGAAACACCTGCCATGTCTGGGGTACGGAGTCGACCTTCTCATACGAAAGCACACCATCATCAGAGGAAGTGTACTGTCCTCCTGGAACGAACCATGTGGCGATAGCACAGATCGCGATGATTATCGCGATGATGACGTATGTGTTCGGGATTCTTGTCTTTTTCATCGGGAAGGTTCTTTAAAGAGACAATTCCACTTCAGCATAGAATATATAAGAGGGGTCCTGGCGGTTGCGTAGAGTCTCCCTCATCACTGAAGGTGACCTTTTCACTTTTCCCTCAAAGAGGATTTCTCCATCACGGGTTATTATGACGCTCTTGTCAAGGTCGACCAGGCGGTCATCGAGATAAACCGTCAGGGAAGAATAGTCGCATTTCTCTATAGTAACGGTATTACCCTTAATGCTTGCGATGACTTCTTTTCCTCTTTGGGCTTCTTCCGGCTTTACCCCAAGCCAATAGAAATCCTGTTTGACAACCTCTTCCTGTCGCCATACTATCCGGTCAGGCCTGGGGTTTCTCTTGTACTTTGCCATCCAAGGGACAGCAGCGGCGTCCTGAAGATCCATCCAATGGCTTTTTCCTTCTACGATATGCCCTTCGTGGACATATCCGTCAGGGTCTTTTTCGTGAAGAGAGTCCATCTGGGCGATTCGCTCTGTGCATCTTTCGTTCCTTTCGTATGCCTGGTCCAGAGCACCGCACCAGATCATGAACGGAAGATTCCTCAGATTGACAAGTGACACGTCTCCCGGATGCCCGGCCATCATTGATGCAGCGGCCCAGGTGTCGGCCATGCGGGGAGCGAGTCTCCAGACTCCGTCTCCTCCGGCAGAGTATCCCATCAGATACACCTTGTCGGGGTTGACATCAAGTTGCGAAACGGTCATCCGGATGATTTCACTGTAGAAGTCGTCGCTTTCCGGCCTGAAATGCAGATCCCACGTGTTCGTGATGGCCCGCGGGCACAGATAAACCCCTTCTTCCGGTTTGTACAGCCTTTTCTGGTTGTCCCATTGCTGGTCATTCACTTCAGCCGGGGCGCCTCCTCCACCGTGAAGGGAGATGAAAAGTGACCTTCCGTCCGAAGGTGCGTCTCCGAAGACCGACCAATGGATTTTCATGGAATACTCTCCCATTGAAATCTCCTTTGCTTGGAATTCTTTTTCCGTTGCCGTCTTCACGGAGTCTCTCCATTGACTTGCCAGGTAAGAGGAGTATGATTCCGCTTGGGATAGAGACAACTTTTTATTGTCCGCACATCCGGACGGAGTTCCGTTTTTGGAATGACCGCAACCCAAGGTCATGGTCATCAATATTACGGTCAATGCCAGAGAAGAAGTGGTGCTTTTCATAAAGAAGGGAGAGCGAGGATTATTTCTTTGAGGATATCATTGTCAGCGGGAAGCCACCTGAGGTCCATCAGGTTGTCCTTTCCCATCCATGCTGCGGCTTCGTGTTCGTTCAGATGCAGGGCTTCCCCCACAAGAGTGCACCAATAACAATGGAGAGTGAGGTGAAACTGGGGATAGTCCCACTCCACGGTCTTTATCTTTTCTCCGACTTGGATATCAGCGTCAAGTTCTTCCTTTATCTCACGGACAAGGGCATGCTCGGGTGCCTCTCCCGGTTCAATCTTGCCCCCGGGAAACTCCCACCAGTCTTTGAAATCTCCGTAACCCCTTTGCGTGGCGAAGACTTTCCCGCCCTTGAGTATTACTGCAGCAACAACTTCAATGCTCCTCATACAAACATGTTTTTTCATTGCAAGTTTACGGATTCTCATTGGTTTTTCCTTGGGAGGAAGTAATTTTGCCTACGGAAACCCTATCAAACAGTTTATGGCAGACAGAATGACCCCTCTTCAGAGAAGCAGGTGCATGTCCAGGATACGTTCCAAGGACACAGGGCCTGAAAGGTCTGTGCGTCGTGAACTCTATCGGAGAGGTTTCCGTTACCGGCTCAATTGCAGAAATCTTCCCGGAACTCCGGATATCGTTCTGCATAAGTACCGTACGGCAATTTTCGTGAACGGATGTTTCTGGCATGGACACGAGGGGTGCAAGAGCTATGTGCGCCCTTCTTCGAACACTGGTTTTTGGGATCAGAAGGTACAGAGGAACAAGGCCCGTGATGCCAGGGATACCGCCCATCTGGAGGCTCTTGGATGGTTCGTCATCACCATTTGGGAGTGCGAGTTGTCGCCCTCTCGACTCCAGGAGACGATGAATAAAGTGGAATCTGAGATCCGTTCGAACCGTTTCCGGTACATTAAGGAAAAGGCGGCTTCAAGGAACAGGAAGGATTCTTTCGCAAAAGAGGATCACCTTAAGCGTTCGGAAACCGTCCTCAAGACTGAAGAGTCCCTTGGTGGGACGAGAATTCCCGGGAGCGTGAAGTCCTTGTCTGAGAATGAAGAAGGCCAGGAGTCCTGAGGTTCAATTTTTGCAGCGTTTTTTTGAAAACAATTCCCCATGAGCAGATCTTTCCCCAAAGTAGCCATTCTTTCTGTCCTTTTGGCGTTATCCTTTTCATCGTGTTCCACCAGGAAACCTCTTATCGGCGTTACCCCCGGTTACTCCTCATCTTCCGATGACGGTAATGTCGGATATGTGTATAACGGTACCGCCAGATTGTTGGGCACTTACATAGAAACCGTGATAAGGGCCGGAGGGGTTCCGGTGATTTTACCGGCGGTGAAGGATTCAGCTTCTTGTGCAGAAATCCTGTCCAGATTGGACGGTGTCATGATCTCCGGCGGTGAAGACGTGAATCCGGCATATTACGGAGAGGATATCATAGAAAACGCGAGGGTGGGAGTGAACGCCCAACGCGATACTGTGGACATGCTTATTGCCAGGACTGCCCTGGCCATGAAGAAACCCATCTTCGCGATTTGCAGGGGGTTCCAGCTTCTGAATGTCGCCATGGGGGGAAGCCTTTATCAGGATCTCCCCACGCAGATGCCGGACAATGTCGGCCATAGCCAGAGGGAACCGGGCAATGTCGGTACCCACAAAATCAACATCAGGAAAGGAAGCACACTCCGTAAGATAATGGGTACAGACACTCTTTGGGTGAATTCATACCATCATCAGGGTGTCAAGGATTTGGCAAAGGGCGTGAAGGTTACCGCAACTACTGATGACGGGCTTATTGAAGGGTATGAAGGGAAGAATATCTATGCCGTGCAATTCCACCCCGAGAAAGCGGTTGATCTGGGAAACATGACGCTTCTTCCGTACGTCGAAGACTTTGTCTCCAAGTGCAGATGATCCTTTAGAAATATTTCTTCTCCTCGTGATCGAGGACTATGAATATCGACAGCAGGATCGTGAACGCCCATAGCGACGACCCTCCATAACTCATGAACGGGAGCGGGATGCCTATCACAGGCATGAGGCCTATTGTCATGCCGATGTTTATGAACAGGTGCATGAACAAGCAACAGGCTACGCAATATCCATATATCCGGGTGAAACTCTCCCGGCTTCGTTCGGCATCATGTATGATCCTCCATATCATAAGGACGTACAGTATAATGACGACAGAGCATCCCAGGAAACCCCATTCTTCCCCTACAGTACAGAATATGAAATCCGTGCTCTGTTCAGGAACGAACCCGTAAGCTGTCTGGGTGCCTCTGAGGTAACCCTTGCCCACAAGTCCTCCCGATCCGATGGCTATCATGCTTTGATTGACGTTGTACCCGACTCCGGAGGGGTCCTCTTTCATTCCGAGCAGCACTTCAATCCTTTTCCTCTGGTGGTCCTGCAGTACGTTGTTGAAAATGAAATCAGTGGAGAACACCAGTATAACGCTGGCGATGAACCCCAACGTGCAGAGCAACATGAACTGGTCCTTCTCCCTGTATGAACGGATGAAGTAGACCGGGACAGCAAGCATTCCTATCAGAACGAGGATGTACACCGGTTTTATCTTCAGGAGTATTGACCATTTGGACGCACCTTTAATGGCTTCCTGGACCATCGGGTCGACCTCATTGATAATGGATGCTCCGGGGATGAGCGTCTCCGTCAGGAATTTCCAACCCATAGGGAAGAAGGCCATCACAAGAATGAAAGACGCGTAGATCAGTATCCATCTCCCGATCCTTCCGGTATTGAGCGCTCCACAGAAGGAAAGTATACCGATAGCTGCAAGAACGGAAGCGTAAGGAGATGTGGTAAGGGTCATTATGAAGAGGATTATCACAAGCCCGATGGCTCCGATGAACCATCCGGATAGCCCTTCCCTGTATAGCATGAATATGAAACCCACGTACACCAATGCCGATCCGGTCTCGCTTTCTCCCAGGATGATTATCATCGGGAGTCCTATAACCAGCATCGTCAGGAAGAAACTCTTGGCCTCCGTTATCTTGTAATTGGGGCGGCTCATCAGGAAGGCCAGCAGCAGTGACGTAGTGATCTTCGATACTTCCGCCGGCTGGAATCTTACCGGCCCGAATTCGAACCAGGATCTCGATCCCTTTACTTCCACACCCAGGAAGATGACTGCGATAAGCAGGAACACTACGCCCACGTACAATGGTATCGAGGCGCTTTCCCATATTCGTGGCGGAATGACGAAGAGTATCAAGCCTGCAAGGCCGAAGGATGTGAGAATCCAGACGAACTGCTTTCCGCTCCTTATGCTCCAGTCAAGAATCGAGGTGTTCGCAGAAGAGTGGACGGAAGCGTAGATGTTTATCCAGCCTATGGTGACCAGAAGCAGGTAAATTATCACCAGCTTCCAGTCGAACGACTGCTTCATGCTTCTTCCTTTGAACGTGTTGTCCATCTCTGCTCCCCTATGCTTGTCAGTCTGTCTTTACCCTTGACATGAGATCTCCCTCAAGGACCCTTTGTTCAAGGGCTTTGCGGGTGGGATTGTCACCTATCTCACCATTGAGGTACTTTTCGATCATCAGGGATGCGATAGGTGCAGCCCATGTGGCTCCGAAGCCTGCATTTTCGATGTATGCGGCTATCGCTATCTTCGGATCATCCTTGGGAGCGAAGCAGATGAATACGGAGTTGTCCGCTCCTCGGGGGTTCTGTGCAGTTCCGGTCTTTCCGCAGATGTCGAGTCCGTCCACAGCCGCAACCGATGCTGTTCCACCGGAACCGTATCCGGCGTTTACTGCTTTCCACATTCCTTGGATGACCTTCTTGAACTGGGTGGTGTCGACCATTGTGTACTGCTTCTCGTAGTATTTGGGGTCGATCTCCACACCTTCAGACGCTTTGATGATATGGGGTATGTAATAATAACCCCTGTTGGCGACAGTGGCGCAGAGGTTGGCGATTTGGAGAGGTGTCACTCCGATCTCTCCCTGACCGATTGAAAGGGAGACCACAGTCGTGAACTTCCATCCTCCCTGGCCGTATCTTCGGTTGTACAGGCTCGAAGTAGGTATGGTCCCACCCAATTCCGCGGGGAAATCACTGCCGAGTTTCCTTCCGAATCCGAAACTCTGTACATAGTCATGCCACTTGTCGAACGCTTCGTCTATGGAATCGTACTTCCTGTTCTCAAGGATGTTTTTGAGAACGTAGCAGAAGTATCCGTTGCATGACATCATTACGGCTCTCTCCAGATCCAGGGGTGAAGGGTGGCCGTGGCATCCCAGCTTATGGCTTCCATAGTAGTAGCCGTGGTTGCAGGGATAAGTGTACTGCGGCTCGAGGACGCCTTCTTCAAGACCGATAAGACCGTTCACCAGTTTGAATACTGATCCCGGAGGGTAAGGAGCCTGTACTGCGCGGTTGAACATCGGTTTGTAGGGGTCGTTCATGATCTCTCCGTAGTGTTTGCCGATGTCCGCCAGCATTTCCACGTCAATGCCCGGGCTTGAAATCAGGGAAAGGATTTCTCCAGTCTTGGGCTCGATTGCGACCACGCTTCCCACCTTGTTTCTCATCAGTTCCTGCCCGTATTGCTGGAGTTCCGCGTCGATGGTCGTCACAATGTCATGTCCGGGGACCGCTTCCTTGTCCATCTCCCCGTTCTTGTAAGGGGCTTCGATCTGGTTGTGGGAGTTCCTCAGGTAGATGTGGTATCCTTTCTCTCCGCGGAGATCCGCTTCCCTTGCTGCTTCAATGCCGGTTTTTCCGGCATAATCTCCGGAACGGTATTCTCCGGGATGGTTTTTGAGGTAAGACGCGTCAACTTCGGAAACATATCCCAGAAGGTTTCCTCCTGCATTTATCGGGTAGTCACGTATGCTTCTGACCTGCCCTTTGAATCCGGGGAAATTGTACTGGACTTCCGCGAACTTCATGTACTGTTCAGGGGCGAGTTGCTTGAGCATGACCATGGACTGGTATCCGATTCTGCGGATATTGCGGCGGTATTCCGCCATCTTGTCCCGTATGAACTGGGGATCCACCTCCAGCACATTGGCCAGCATGAGGGTGTCGAAGGGTTTGACTTCCCTCGGCGTCACGAGAATGTCATAAGCGACCTTGTTTCCGACGACGATTTTTCCGTTACGGTCATAGATGACCCCTCGTGTGGGATAGATGATGTCATAGACCATCGAGTTGTTTGAGGCGTCAATCTTGTACTTGTCCTGCAGAATCTGGATGCTGAACAGTTTGGCAAGAAGGATGACCGCGACAGCCACGAGGCCGATGAGCATTTTATGGACCCTCTCTACTTTCATCGTCTGTCGTCTGGTGTGAGAAGGTCAGCTACCGGTATCGAAAGAAGGATGCCCGCTGCAAGGGAGGCCCCGAACATCTCAATGCAGAACAGCAGCGGTCTTGAGAATGCGCAATCGGCAAGGATGTAGACGATGAGGAAAAGCGCATGCACCAGGAATATGGCGAAGATGACTTTGATCGGGCCGTATTTCCTGAAGGAGAATTCTTCTCCTCGGGTCTTCAGTTCCGGTCCGAAGATGGCGTTGCATACCTGTCTTCTGGCAAGAGCGACGGGAGTAAGGGCCAGGGTGTTCAATCCGAGTGTCCCTTCGGCGAAAAGATCCACAGCCAGACCTGTAGCGAAAGCGATGAAAAGGCAAGCCGTAGTGCTGACCCTGGTAGGAATGCACAGCACTATCACCGGAAGGATCGTCAGCATTATGTACGGTGTAAGACGGAAGTAGTTGCTCAGAAGCATCTGGGCGACCACCAGAAGGATGTACAGCATCGTGAAATTCTTCTTCATCACTTTTCCTCCTCCGCTTTTTCAAGTTCTTCCATTTCGTCCCTTCCCACGTTGTTCACAATAGTGACGTATCTGACTGATCCGGGATCCTGGAAGAGGTCTACACTTATCTCGTATGTAGCTCCGTTCACGATTCTTGATCCTGTGACTTTTCCCAAAGGAATGTCTGAGGGGAAGATGGATGAATATCCGCTGGTGAATACTGTATCACCAGGCTGGAATTTGTACTGCAATGGTATCTCTTTGAGAAGAGCGCCGCCGGACCTTTTCCCGTCCCATGTGAGGGGACCGATGGCTCCTTCCTTCCCGAGCCTTGCGCTGACATTCACTTCGGGGTTCATGAACGTGAGTGCATAGGAGTAGTGGCGGCTGACCGACTCCACGATTCCGATCACCCCGTTCGAGGTGATGATTCCGCTCTGGGGAACAACCCCTTCTTCAGATCCTTGGCCTATGATGAGGTAGTTGCGCTGCTTGTTCTTGCTTATCTTGATGATGGTGCCGGGCATGTAGCGGAACTCTCCTATTGATGTGAGCGACATCGTGCTTGCCAGGGAATCAAGGTTGCGCATCTCCTCCTCGAGGGTGTAGTTGCGCAGCATCTGGGTCAGCCGGAAGTTCTCTTGGGAGAGCTCTTCGTTGGCCTTGTTCAGGGAGAAATAGTACTTAATGCTCTCGGTAGTCCCCCAGAATGCCCCCTGGAACCCATGGGCTATCTTGGAGATGAAGAAATTCTGCATCTTCCCGGAGTCTGAAAGCATATTGAGCGCAGCAACCTCCATCAATATGAAGATTGCTGCATTCAGTATGATCTTGATTATGTTCCCTTTGCGTGGCATTTTTCTGAAGATGCGCTATCTCATGAGGAATGAGTAATTCGCGGCGTTCTTCAATGCGATGCAGGTTCCTCTCGCTACAGCCCTCAAAGGATCCTCGGCAACGTGGAACGGGATGTTGACTTTCTCCGATAGACGTTTGTCAAGTCCCCTCAGAAGGGCTCCTCCACCTGAGAGGAAGATTCCGTTCTCAACAATGTCGGAGTAAAGCTCTGGAGGAGTCTGCTCGAGTACATGGAGGACAGAAGACTCGATCTTGGCCACGGATTTGTCAAGGCAGTGGGCTATCTCCTGATAAGTGATGGTCGCATCCACCGGGTGGGCCGTCATGAGGTTCGGTCCCCTTGCGATGAAGGGCTCGGGTTCATCGTCCAGTTCGGGTATAACTGCACCTACGGCTATCTTGATCTTTTCCGCGGTGATTTCTCCGACCTTTATGTTGTGCTGCTGTTTGAGGTAGTACTGGATGTCGCTAGTGAAGACGTCGCCTGCGGTACGGATGCTGTCCTGCTCGACGATTCCGCCAAGCGAAATGACTGCGATTTCGGTTGTTCCGCCACCGATGTCGACGACCATGTTGCCCTTAGGGGCTTCAACGTCAAGACCGATACCCAAGGCTGCCGCCATAGGTTCGTAAATCAGGAAAACGTCCCTTCCTCCCGCATGTTCGGAAGAGTCGCGTACGGCCCTTATCTCAACTTCGGTACTGCCGGAAGGAATTCCGACGACAATCCTCAAGTTGGGATTGAAAAGAGACCTGTGTTTGCTGTTCACCTGCTTGATGAATCCCCTTATCATCATCTCAGCGGCGTTGAAGTCAGCGATGACTCCGTCCCGAAGAGGTCTTATGGTCTTGATTCCGGGGTTCACCCTCTCGTGCATCAGTTTGGCTTTCTGGCCCAGGGCGATGCACTTCCCTGTATTATTGTCAATTGCGACGATGCTCGGCTCATCTAGAACAATCTGGTCATTCTGGAAGATGACGGTATTGGCTGTCCCGAGATCAATCGCAAGTTCTTGAGTCAAAAACGAAAATGCCATATTTTGTCCGTCTTGCTTGTAGTCCTGTTTTTCCTTAGGGATTATTCGGGTCAAAAGTACGAAAAAATATTCACTTGAAAAAATATTACCTTTGCAGTCGGATGATATTTTTGACACCGTTTTTTGACAGTCCGTTATGGGAAAACAGCGTTATCTTGTCGTGACGGCCGCGGGCCATGGCTCGAGGATGGGAAGCAAGGTCCCCAAGCAGTTCCTTCTGCTCGAAGGGAAGGCGATTCTGCAGCGTACCATTGAGCGTTTCCAGGAGGCCGATCCGTCCATAAAGGTGGTTACCGTCCTTCCTCAGGGAAGCGTTTCACAATGGAAAGAATACTGCCAGGAAAGGAGTTTCCTGTGCCCCCAGATTCTGGTTAAAGGGGGCATTACCCGCTTCCATTCCGTGAGGAACGCTCTTGAACGGATTCCTGACGGGGTTCTGGTCGCAGTACATGACGGAGTGCGTCCTCTGCTTACAGCGGGAATGATCCGCAGGATGTTCGACATTGCGGAGAATTGTGATGCACTGGTTCCGGTGGTCCCTTCTGTGGACACCCTCAAAGCCGTCAGGAAAACAACTGCCGAGGACGGTTCAAACACTCTGGAAGCCGTCCCGGGAGTCAAGATCGACCGTTCTGAAGTCTTCGGGGCGCAGACACCTCAGATCTTTTCATCGGAAGTGCTGAAGGCAGCGTACCGGCAACCGTACGACACGTCTTTCACGGATGACGCTTCAGTGGCTGAAGCTCGCGGAGTGAAGATAAGTTATTGCGAGGGAGAGAGGTTCAATCTCAAGATCACAACTCCGGAAGACCTGTATATCGCGGAAGCGGTGATGAAAATGCAGGAAGACATCTCGCGCAAAAGATGAACCCTTATCCGGGGAACCTGTCGGGAACAAACAAAAATGGCCGCCTTGTGAAGGTGGCCGTTTTCGTATAGAGATTCCGGTCCGAAGACTTATTTCTCCCTTTCCTTCGCTGAAGTGGAGGAGAAGCTTGTGCTCTTGTAGTCTTTTACCCAGACCTGACGGTCGATAGCCTCATCAAGAGCGATCATGGTGTCGGTCGCAAGGATGTAGGGGATCTTCTGTATAGTGTTCAGAAGGACTTCCATCAGGTGGTCATTGTCAAGGCAGTAGATTTTCACGAGAAGGGCGTATTTGCCGGTTACGAAATGGCACTCCACCACCTCGGGTATCTTTTTCAGGCTTGCGACGACCTCGTTGTATTTGCTGGCCTCAGAAAGGGAAATGCTTACAAATGCACATACGTTCAGACCGAGTGCCTGGGGTTTGACCAGGAGTCTGGATCCGGTGATGACGCCGTTCGCCTCCAATCTTTTGACTCTCTGATGTATTGCTGCACCTGAGACACCGCATTCACGGGCGATTTCAAGGAAGGGCATTCTGGCGTTCTTGACCAGGAAAGAAAGTATTTTCTGGTCGGTCTGATCAATGTGGTAGTTAGCCATGACTTACAAATTATAACGTATCTGGGTTGCAAAATTAAGGATTATTTTGAAAAACGAATAATCTGCGACAGAAAAATTAAAAATTTCAACAAAAATGGTGATAAATCTTCCGTTTATTGATGTTTTGCCGGTTGCGATTTGACCTTTTGACAGTTGTCTTTCTTGTGATGCCCGCAAAAGTGCATAAGAAGAAAGGAGAGGCTGATGACCTCTCCTTCAAACTACTTTTCAATCAATCAGCTATTTCTTTTTTGCTGCAGATTTGTTGAACCTCTTTCCTGAGGAGGGCCTTCCTGTGGGGGTGCCGGAGATGATTTCACGGCATTCCTCAAGAGTAAGCTTTGCTGCGACCTTGTCAGCAGGAATCTTGTAGTTGGCCCCGTCGTGCTTGATGTATGGCCCGTATCTTCCGTTGAGGACCTGTACATCTATTTCCTTGAACTCGAGGATGACTTCTTTTTCCGGAGCCCCGTTTCCCGAGATGATCTCCTTGCACTTGTCTTCGGTAAGGTCAGCGGCTTTGAGTCCTTTCGGTATCCTGAAATTGGAGCCCGCATGTTTGATGTAAGGCCCGAACCTGCCGTTGAGTACCACAACATCAATGTCTTTATACTCGGCGATGATGTCCCCGGGGCTTTTCTGACCGTTGGCTTCCTGGAGCAATGCGACGCACTCTTCGAGGGTCACCTTCATCGGATCCTTGCCCTTGGGCAGTGACACGTTCTTGTCCCCGTATTTCAGATAAGGACCGAACTTGCCCTTTGTGGCTACGATGTCGACTCCTTCGTATTGGCCGATAGTCCTTGGAAGCTGGAACAGCTTGAGGGCGTCTTCAAGAGTGATGTTTTCTATCAGCTGCCCGGGAGCGAGCCTTGCGAACTGCCTGTCTTCACCTTCGCCTTTCTGGATGTAGGGACCCCACTGTCCGAACTTGGCTGTGAGGACCTTGCCGTCAGAAGGGTCGACTCCGATCTCACGGCTCACGTGGTTGTAGACGCCGTCATTGGTCACCTCTTCCACTTTCTTGTGGAAAGGACCGTAGAACTGTGAAATCACCTCATTCCATTCTTTGGCTCCTTCGGCTATCTTGTCGAAGTCCTCCTCTACGTTGGCGGTGAAATTGTAGTCCATGACCTGGTCGAAATTCGCTGTGAGGAAGTCGGTGACGATCATGCCGATTTCCTGAGGGAGGAGCTTGCCTTTTTCGGCTCCGACACTTTCGGTCTTCGTAGTCTCTTCGACTTTTCCTCCTTTGAGTACAAGGTTCTTTACCGGAATCTTCTCTCCGCTCTTGTCCCCTTTGACCACATAGCCTCTTCCGGTAGTAAGGGTCGTGATTGTCGGAGCATATGTGGACGGGCGTCCGATTTCAAGTTCCTCAAGTTTCTTGATGAGGGTGGCATCGGAATATCTGGGAGGGGGTGTGGTGAATCTGCAGTTCGCCCCAAGCGCTTTGAGGTTCATCCTGTCCCCCTTGTTGATTTCGGGAAGAATCACCTCTCCCTCTTCTTCCGTGGCGTCATCGGTTCCTTCTATATAGAGTTTCAGGAATCCTTCGAAAAGAATCTCGTTGGCCTGGACAAGGAACTTCTCACTTCGGCGGTCGCTGCTGACTTTAATGTCGGTCCTGAGGACTTTCGCGTCGGCCATCTGTGAAGCGACAGTCCTTTTCCAGATGAGGTCGTAGAGTTTCTTCTCCTGGTCGGTGCCTTCTATTGAAGTGTTTTCAATGAAAGTGGGCCTTATGGCCTCATGGGCTTCCTGTGCGCCTTTGGTCTTGGTCTTGAACTGCCTGACCTTCGAGTATTCTTCGCCGTAGTTGTTGACGATGAAGTTCTTCGCGGTGTTGATGGCGAGACCCGAAAGGTTTGTGGAGTCTGTCCTCATATATGTTATGAGACCCTTCTCATAAAGCTGCTGGGCGATCCTCATCGTCAGGCTGACCGGGAAGTGGAGTTTTCTGGAAGCCTCCTGCTGGAGTGTGGAAGTCGTGAACGGAGGGGCCGGATAGCGCACACCCTCTTTCTGGTCCTTGTCGGATACGGTGAATGTCGCGCCGATGCAGTCCTCCAGGAACTTCCTGGCTTCGTCTATTCCCTTGAACCTCTTGTCGAGGGTGGCTTTGACTTTCATCGAGGCTGGAGTTCCCTCAGGGTTGAAGGTGGCTTCAACGCTGTAGTACTGCTCCCTATGGAAATTCATGATTTCCCTTTCCCTGTCGACAACGAGCCTGAGGGCGACACTTTGCACCCTGCCGGCCGAGAGCTTCGGCTGGACCTTCCTCCAAAGGACCGGAGAGAGTTCGAATCCTACCAGACGGTCAAGTACCCTTCTCGCCTGCTGTGCGTTCACGAGGTCCATGTTTATGGTACGCGGAGTTTCGATCGCTTTAAGGATGGCGTCCTTGGTTATCTCGTGGAAGACTATTCTTTTGGTTGAAGCTACATCCAGGCCGAGGGCCTCCGCAAGGTGCCATGAGATGGCTTCTCCCTCGCGGTCTTCATCGGATGCCAGCCAGACGGTCTTCACGCCCTTGGCGAGCTTTTTCAGTTCTGAGACTATCTTCTTTTTGTCGTCCGGAATCACGTATTCCGGAGCGAAACCGTGCTCTATGTCTATGCTGAGTTTCTTGTCCTGAAGGTCGCGGATGTGCCCCTTGCTGGGCTTCACTATGAATTTGTCCTTACCGAGGAACCTTTGTATCGTCCGCGCTTTTTCAGGGGACTCAACGATCACTAAATTCTCTTCCATAAAAACATCCCGTGGGTTGTTCGGGGGTGCAAAGTAAATCACAATCTCTCATAATTTCCAAATTTTTTGGTAATTTTGTATTTTGGATTCGTATCTCGCCGTAGGCGACTTTTTTTGACTCGAAAATGCCATGGCTTGCCTTCCGGCGAATAGTTCATGGACGGGTGGAAAAAGTTACGGATCAACAATGTATACCGATTAATAAGAAATCGTATGACAAAAGATAAAAGAAAGAAGGCGTCAAAGTGGTTCTGGGGAATTCTCGCAGCCCCTTTCGCCGTTTTGTTTTTCCTGCTTCTGCTTGTCTGGCTTTTCGCGGACATCCCCTCATTCGAGGAACTTGAGAATCCTGACAACAAGCTGGCCACCCAAGTAATCGCCCAGGACGGAGAAGTCCTTACCACTTTTCATATAGAGAACAGGTCCTATGTCAGTTATGAGGAACTGTCCCCTCATGTGATACATGCCGCCATCGCGACTGAGGACCAGAGGTTCTACCGTCATTCAGGCATTGACTTCAAGAGTCTGGGTCGAGTTCTTGTGAAGACCCTCCTCATGAGTGATTCAAGTCAAGGAGGAGGAAGTACCATCACCCAACAACTTGCCAAAACCCTGTATCCGAGGGCTGACGTGTCCAGCAAGGTGCCTGGATGGTCTAAGGTCAAGATGGTGTGGATAAAACTCAAGGAGTGGATCACTGCCGTAAAACTTGAGAGGGACTATACCAAGGAGGAGATTGTTGACATGTATCTCAACAGCATCTTCTTCGGAAGCAACGCATATGGAATAAAAGCCGCTTCCCAGACGTTCTTCGCCAAGGATCCGAAAGACTTGTCCGTTGAAGAGAGCGCCACTCTCATAGGAATGGTGAACAAACCCACAAGATACAATCCCGCCATCAACCCCGACAAGTCTCTTGTCAGGCGCAATTTCGTAATCGGTCAGATGGAGAGGTCAGGATTCATCACCAAGGCTGAGAAAGACTCCATACAGCAGATCCCCATTTCCCTGTCCTACCAGATCCAGGACCATAATGCCGGATACGCTCCGTATTTCAGGGACATGCTCCGCCGTTATATGAACGCGACCAAACCCAAAAGGTCCGATTACACTGAGCGCGAGGACTTCTCAGTGGATTCCACACTCTGGGCCGATGACCAGCTTTATGGATGGCTCGAGAAGACCCGCAAACCCAATGGTGAGAAGTATGACATAGACCGCGACGGTCTCAAGATATACACCACCATCAACTACAAGATGCAGAAGTATGCCGAAGAGGCTGTCGCCGAGCATCTGGGCAAGGACCTCCAGAAGAGCTTCTGGAGAGACTTGAGGACAAAGAAGAACGCTCCGTTCTCGAACGATGTCCCTGATGAGACTGTACAGAGGGTAATGAATCAGGCCAGAAGATGGAGTGACCGTTGGCGCGTCCTCAAGAAAGAGGGACTCAGTGACGCGGAGATTACCAAGACCTTCTCCGAGCCCGCCAAGATGAGGGTCTTCTCTTGGGAAGGCAAGGGTTATATCGATACTACGATGACTCCGGATGATTCCATCCGTTATTATAAATCACATCTCCGTGCCGCATTCATGGCGATAGAACCTTCCACTGGTTACATCAGGGCATATGTCGGAGGACCCAACTACAGGTATTTCAAGTATGACAATGTCCGTCAGGGCAAACGCCAGATCGGTTCGACCGTGAAGCCTTTCCTCTACACCCTTGCGATGCAGGAAGGCATGACCCCTTGCGACAAGACTGTGTGCGTTCCTCAGACATTCATCATCGGCGACCAGACATGGACACCGCGAAGCACAGACAATGCCGGCTGGATCGGGCAGACAGTTACGCTCAAATGGGGCCTGACCCATTCTTCGAACAACATATCCGCCTACCTTATGAAGCAGTTCGGCCCTGACGCGCTCGTCCAGATGATGAGAAAGATGGGCATAGGAAGCCATCTGGAGGCGGTACCTTCCTTGTGTGTGGGTTCCGCTGACCTTTCAGTGTATGAGATGGTCTCCGCATACAACACCTTCCCTTCCAAGGGAGTCTACGTGTCTCCTATGTTCGTCACCAGAATAGAGGACAATCAGGGCAATGTCGTCACTGAATTCACCAACCGGAAAAGGGAAGCAATCAGTGAACAGACGGCCTTCCTCATGGCGAACATGATGCAGAGCGTCATCACAAGCGGTACGGGTTCGCGTCTCCGCGGCAAATATGCCTTGAGGGGAGAGATCGCCGGAAAAACCGGAACGACTAATGACAACTCCGACGGATGGTTCATAGGTTACACGCCTTCAATCACCGCAGGAATCTGGGTTGGCGGTGAGGACCGTCAGGTCCACTTCCAATCCCTTGCTCTCGGAGGAGGTTCGAACATGGCACTTCCTATCTGGGGTATCTGGATGAACAAGATCCTCAAAGACGGTACTTTGGGTATCTCCGAAAGTGACAAGTTCATTCAGCCTGCGGGATCGAGCTTCGACCTCAGTTGTACAGGAGGGGATTCGGACGCCACTTCGTCCGTGGAGCAAAGAGAGGCGGATTTCTATTTCGATTAGTTCATTATATAACCTGACATGGGTAAATACAACAATATCGCAGTGATTTACGGAAGCGACTCCTCCGAATGGGAGGTGTCCTGCCGTAGCGGTGAGTACACGGCTTCGCATATTGACGAGACCGAATACAATGTTTATGAGGTGTTCGCAAGGTTCGGAAAGTGGCAGCTTGTCGCTTTCAAGAAGAAGAACTCCATGAGGGTGGCATTCCCTGAGATGGCCCGTCCCGAGGTGAGCAAGAATGATTTCTCCGTCACGGTATACGGCGAGAAAGTCAAATTCGATTTCGCTTACATCATGCAGCACGGTGCTCCAGGAGAGACAGGCCAGCTCCAAGGCTATCTCGAGATGCTCGGCGTCCCGTTCAGCAGCTGCAACGCTTTCGTCACCACAGTCATCTTCGACAAGTATTCCTGCAAGAGTTATATGAAGGACGTCGATTTCGTGAAACTTTCCGCGGACACTTTCGTCAGGAAGGGTGCTGACATCGAAGCTTTCTCGAAAGAAGCCGTCGCCCGCCTCGGCCTTCCCCTTTTCGTAAAGCCGACCAACGGAGGTTCCAGTTTCGGAATCACCAAGGTGAAGAAGGAAGAGGACCTTCCCAAGGCTATCAGGTATGCGTTCTCGGAAGGGCCCACTGTTATCGTCGAAAAGTACATTCCGGGAGAAGAGTTCACCTGTGCAGCATACACTGATGCTGAAGGCGTGAAGGCGCTTCCCGTGATCCAGATAGTCACCGACAACGAATATTTCGACTATGAGGCGAAATACAACGGCTTGAGTCGGGAAATATGCCCCGCTCCTATCAGTGAAGAGAAGTCTTCATTCATACAGGAGACCACCAAAAAGGTCTATTCCCATTTGGGATGCAAGGGCCTTGTGAGGATTGACTACATATATGCCGAAGACGGACTTTACTTCCTGGAAGTGAATGTTATCCCTGGAATGACCAACGCTTCGCTGGTGCCGAAGATGGTCCGTGCGGCCGGAATGGACATCACCTCATTCCTCACCACAATCATCGAAAACTCCTGACACGAAGGTTCAGGAACTTCAGATGCTTCTTTCGCAGTTTATAAAAGACGGGACATCAGCCCTTGAGGAGTTGTATCCTACGGCGGAAGCACATTCTGTCGTCCTTGCTTTGTGCGAACATGTTCTGAGCACCAAAAACTATACACACATAGTTGAGCCGTCTTATGAGATCGCTTCTTCAAAGCTGGACTCCCTTCTCGCTGCGTTTGAGCGCCTGAAGGGCGGTGAACCGATTCAATATGTTACCGGCCATGTTGAGTTCTACGGCCATGATTTCAAGGTGAATCCGAGTGTGCTCATTCCGAGACCCGAGACAGAACTCCTTTGCCGGAACGCCATCGCTGCGGGGTCAAGGATCCAAAGGATGAGGATCCCTTATGGAAAGAAGGCTGATCCGGTCAGGATACTGGACTTGTGTACCGGCTCCGGGTGCATAGCCTGGACTCTCGCGTTGGCGATACCGGGTGCCAGAGTTGTGGGAGTGGACATATCGGAAGGGGCTCTTGACCTTGCCAGAAGTCAGCCGTTCGGACAGGCTCTCAAGGAGGCGGCAGTCGCCATGGCACCCGAATTTGTGAAGGCTGACGTCTTGGATACTGAGCAGGATTTCCCTTATGGGGAATTTGATCTTATACTGAGCAACCCTCCATATGTCATGGAGAA
>DBWN01000266.1:20091-22544 GCA_002308935.1 Bacteroidales bacterium UBA1237
CTTTTCGTTCCGGATGATGATCCATTGATATTCTACCGTGCAATAGCCCGATGGAGCGGTAGATTCTTTTCCAATGACGGGACAGGCTTCACTGAAATCAATGAAGACCTTGGCACAGAGACGAAGGCCCTCTTTACGGAGGCCGGATTCAATTCCGTTGAGATAATCAAGGATTTCTACGACAAGAACAGGTTCGTCACTTACCGGAAACAGACTTCCGGTACTCTTTGACGGTCATTTCACACTTGCCGCAATCAAAGCCCAAAGAATATTTTCTTCCGTTGTTGAGGAGGAAAAGAGGACCGCTGTCAGATGCGCCCTGGTGGACCGGGCACATTCCCAGTTCAAACCGCACGCAGTATTTGCTTCTCATCAGCTCGGCATCGTCCCTTCCGGATAGTTCATAGGCGTCTTCTACGCTTTCCGCCCCGAGGGATTCCATGGCCTTTCTTGAAAGAGAGTTGGAGCAGTTCCATTTGTAAGACACTTTCCCGGAGAAAAGGTCTCCCTTAAGGGGTAGCGGAGAATAACCTTTCATGGGGACGTCATTGCAGGGGAGGGAGTCGAGTTCATCGGCAAGAGATCTCCTTAGTCCGTTAATGGCTGCCGCTGGAAGGAAGGGGATGTCGTCCGTCAAAAGATCCGTATCCGGTGCCAAGAACGAGTAAATGCCCGAACTTTTCCCTATCTGTGCCGACATGGTCCGTTTCATCTGCTCGGGGTTTCTGGCTTTGTCTTGAGAGGCCACTTCCGAAAATGCTTTTCTTCCGTCTTCGCTTGTGGCCTCAGCCGTGAGAACATACCGGTCTCCCACGTTCCTGGAAGATAATCGGACTTTGACCTGTATTTGCCTTATGCAAGGGTTCGAGTCCATTTCCTTCTCGAAACTCTGGCTGAGATTTCTCCAGATGCGGTCACCCTTCCGGGCAGGTGCATCACTTCTGCATGTAATGGACAGACCGGAACAGACATCACCTCTGAATCCGAGGATCTCATTTCCCCTAAGGATGCTGAATCCGTCTCCGTTCGCAAGTTCCAATCCGGAAGGAACCATGCCTTTTTTGGGGGTCAAGGTGATAGTGGTGCTTCCGTCCCGGTTCTTTTTGATGGACTCGATCCTGCCTATCTCTTCGCCCATTCCCTTCGGGGTATCCATTGAGGACCACTTCCCGCGTTTCCCGTCAATGAAAAGGGATGTGTAACCCCTGTTGAATGTGCGGTCCGTCTTCGGGCTGAATCCCTTGGTGACCTTCCCGAAAGAAGAACGAGCGAATCGTCCTCCGCTTCTTCGGATAAGATCGTCCAAAGCCAACGAATACTCTCTGACGACGTTACGGACATAGGAGAGGTTCTTGAGCCTCCCTTCAATTTTGAATGAACATACACCGGCATCGGCAAGATCACCGAGCCGTGACAGAAGATTGTAGTCCTTGAGGGAAAGAATGGCCTTGTCCTTGAGAAGGACCTTCCCGTTTCCGTCCACCAGATCATACTTTGAGCGGCATGCCTGGATGCACTCTCCGCGGTTGGCGCTCCTTCCTTCTATGTTCTGTGAAAGATAACATTGCCCGCTGTAGCAGACGCAGAGTGCGCCGTGGACGAAGAACTCGATTTCAGGGGAGACGGCTTCGCGTATTTCACGTATCCTGTCCAAGGACATCTGACGTTCAAGCACGAGTCTTGAGAATCCTAGTGCCTCGTACCTTTTGGCGTCCTCGACAGTCCTTATGGCGCATTGGGTGGAGGCGTGCAAAGGGATTCTGAGGCCTCTTTCTCTGGCTAAGGCGGCGACAGCCAGATCCTGCACTATGAAGGCGTCGGCACCGGCATCTGCGAGAGCCTCCATCATGTTTCCGGCTTCCTCGATTTCCTTGTCGAAGAGGATGGTGTTTACTGTGACGAAGATGCGTGCGCCGAACTTGTGGGCATAGCGGCAGAGCTCCTCAATGTCGGAGACGGGATTCCCGGCTGAATGCCTTGCCCCGAATCCCGGACCGGCGATATAAACGGCATCGGCACCGCAGTCTATAGCTGCGATGCCGATTTGTAGGTTTCTGGCGGGAGCCAGCAGTTCAAGGTATTCCATGAAAGTGGCCCGCTAAGTGATACTACTTGTTCAGGGCGTCGACCATCTTCTGGGCGTCAGCATAACCGGCGGTGACGGCCTTCTTGTAGAACTCAAGAGCTTTAGCCTTGTTGTTCTGTCCCTGATAGAGAGCACCTACGGTGTAGGCGATGGCGCCGAAGTTCTTGTTCTTGGGGTCAGCCTCGAGGAACTTCTCGTAGTACTTGATCGCGTCAGCGGTCTTGTTGAGCTTCTGGGAAGCGGAAGCGGCGAGCTGATAAGCAGCGGCGTTGGAGATGAGTCCCTCCTCGTCAGCCTTGCTGATCATGGAGACCACATCAGCGTTCTTTCCGTCCTTGAGTGCTGCCTGAGCGTCCTTGAGGACGAT
>DBWN01000266.1:22618-33418 GCA_002308935.1 Bacteroidales bacterium UBA1237
TCACCTGCGGAATTCAGAGCCTGTCCAAGGTAGAGAGCGGCGTTTCCGTTGCTGTAACCGGGATCGATCTCGACAGCCTTCTTGAGGCTCTCTGCTGCGGCTGCCATATCCTTTGCCTGGATGGCTGCCCTACCTGCAGAGAAGTAAGCCGCGGGAATGAGGGGTTCTGCCTCAAGCTCCACTTCGTCAACACCATAATCCTTGGCGATCTTTACGGCCTCCTGGAATTTGTCGGCTGCGGCGGTGAAGTCCTTGTTGTTGAAGAGTTCCTTACCCATTGAGAGAACAACGGCAGGTATGATGTTCTTGCAGTTGGCGACAATTTCCGCACCCTCATCACCCAAAGCCTCAGCGGCCTTGAGGGCATCCTGGAAAGATGCTAATGCGGCTGCCCTGTCACCTTCTGCGAGTTGTGAGGCCCCATTGTTGTAGGTCTCGGTTACAGAAGCGAGGTCCTGGGCGGACACAAATGCGGCTGACATCAAGATTGCAGCCAAAGCGAGAAATACTTTTTTCATGATCTATAAAGGGTTTTATTATACTTTCGTTCGCATGAACGACAAAATTAGTAAAAATAAACTTTAATTTTGCGTAAAACTTGACAAAATGGCTAGTGCACACTATAAAACATCTATAAAGGACATCTACAGCAGCTTCATTCGCCATGTCGCGTTGTCGCTTCTGGGATTGCTGATTCCAATAATTGTGCCAGCTACGGATTTGCCTAAATTGGCGAAGGGGGCCAACGTACATAACGGAACTCTTGAAAATGGTGTAAACTACTATGTAGTAACCAATAAGACACAAAAAGGGAAGGTCGATATCGCTCTTGTCCAGAAGGTCGGTACGGGAATGGAAAGCGTGAAGGAAGCGGGATCTTCCGTGGTCATTGCCCGAGGATCCCTCTCAGAAGTGTCCCATTTTTCCGACCAGTCGCCTCAGGATTTCATGGCGTCCAACGGTTTGTGGCCGGGTAAAGAAGGATACGTCGATGTCAGGGAAGACGCTACTATATACAGATTCAATGAAATTGATCTTCCCTTCAAGACGAGCGCTATTGACTCCACACTGCTGCTTATTTTTGACATAATAGGCCGGGACAACGGAAGAATGACCCATCTGTATTCTCCGCAGAACCAGGCTATAGTGATCTCAGGGGATATAGACGCTTCCGTGGTGCTCGGGAAGATGTTCATGCTTTCTATGCTCGTCGGAAAGCAGAAGGCGTACGGGACCGACAGTTTCTACAGCTGGAGGGCCAAACCCCGTGCGACGGTCAATACATGTCCCGCACCTTCACCATTGACCTCTTCTGTCATAGCGGACTATTCCTCTCCCAGACCTTCTCTTGAGGATATGGAGACAGTCCAGCCGCTGGTCTCAGAGAAGTATGCTGACGAACTCGGAATAATTCTCCGCAAGCGTATCAAGGCCGCTTTGAGAGAACGTGGGATTCCGATGGCTTCTGTTGACTTCAGCTACATCCCCGGCTCCAGGACTTCCGGGGATGAACACTATCGTATCGGTGTCACGACATCATCTTCCCGCCTTGAAGATGCCACGGAGGTCCTGTCAACAGTGTTGGCCGACCTTGATAGCGGTGGAGTGTCTCCGGAAGAGTACCTTGACTCCATGACCGGCAACAATATGGCGATGCTGGCGAACAACAAAGGAGACGCCCTTCCCAACAGCTGGTACCTGGACCAGTGCATTTCCGCTTTCCTGTACGGCTCTTCGTTGGCGCCCCGTTCGGAGCAGATAAAGTTCTTCACCAGCAAGAACCTGTCCAATGATGAAGGCACGCGTCTTTTCAACAACTTCGTATCCGCACTGCTTGACAGGACACGCAACCTTACCCTGGATGTTTCTTCTGAGAGTGCAGACCCGGATGCGATCCTCAAGCTTTTTGACAGGACATGGACTGAGAGGACGTTCCGCAGTTCGGAACTTTACCGTGCTGACAACTCTGACACTACCCGCTTGAAGAAACCTGCTGTCAAGGTCAAAGTCAGCATAGACAATGCTGAACCTCTTTCCGGAGGAAGGGTCTGGACTTTCTCCAATGGTATCAAGGTGATATACAAGAAGATCTCAAGTCAGGACATATTCCATTATTCTTGGCTTCTCAAAGGCGGTTATTCCGGGGTTCCGGATCTCCGTACCGGAGAAGGTGCGTACATTTCAGATATGCTGTGGCAGGAGAATGTCGCTGGAATGACGTCGAATGATTTCAGGGACATGCTGACCGCGAACGGAATCACGATGGACGCAGAGGTGACAGTTTCCGACTTCCGGATAAGCGGATACGCTCCATCCAGAAGAATCAATCTTGTAATGAAGTCCCTGCTTGCTTTGGCGAATGAGCGTGAAATCAATCAACGGTCATATAACGCTTACAGAAGGAACGAGGCCTTGAGAAGGGACATTGAAGCAGGAGGACTCGAATGGAAGAGAAGCATTCTGGACAGTCTGCTCTCCCCCGGTTCTGATTATACCCGATACAAAAGACCGATCGATCTTTCCGATGACTTCAACAGGAGGTGTGAAAGATTCTTCGGCGACCAGTTCTCCAAAATGAATGACGGCGTCCTGATCATAGTGGGCAACTTCCCCGAGGCCACCCTCAAGAAGATACTGATCCAATACATGGGCGGATTCAGGACCGAAAAGGTTGCGACGTTCAGGACGCGCAGCCAGGCCAATCCCGTTCCCGGAACGAAGGTGAAGTACGCTGATGGACCGGTACCTTCGGTCGACCTCGCCTTCAGCGCTGCTGTGGATTATACTGTGGACAATCTCCTTGCCGGGGAACTCGCCGCTTATTTCATGGAGGACGTGATTGCCGATGAGGCCGCCAGTGCCGGATGGTATGTGACATCCGACTGGCGTTTTGACCTTTTCCCTGAAGAGCGTTTCTACATGACAATGTCAATGATGCCTTCAGCTCCTGAAGGTCTTCCCGCCACTTTGATGCCTGAGGATTCTTCCGAGGAAATGCTTTCAAGGGTCAACGCTGCGATAAGGAAGGCCGGCTCCATGAAGATAAGTCCGGACCTTGCCAAAGCCGGCCGGACAATGCTCAGCAACTCCGTATCATCGTGGAGCAGCGATCCCGAGATGATCATCCGGATGATGATACTCAGATATTCATATGGTAAGGACCTTATGAGCAACCAGTCGGAGAAGGTGAATTCCGTCACTTCCCAGAAAATAGAGGCGATGCTCAAAGCTCTCTCCGAAGGAGCTATCGCCCAATATGTCGTGAGGAAGGATCCTCCCGGCGAGGTCATAGAAGAGCCGGCAGTGAAAGAAGACTCCTATCCGAAGGTCGGTCCTTATCCCGTCCCCGAATCCGACACTACACGTAATGCTGCATATTACCGTTACCTGTTCCAAGGAGGTTCTGTACCACCGGCTGACAACTATTGGAATCCGGTGGAAATAGAACATGGGGCGGCATTGATGAAGAAGGAATCCGAGGAAGAACTGCTTCGACAGGAGGCGGATGCTGAAGACAATAAAGAAGAGGAAGAGTGATATGGCCAGAGAAGATTTCGGAACGATAGTCCAGATAGGCGATGTGCTTATTTCGGAGGAGGTTGTGACTGAGTATTTCGCATGTGATTACGAGACATGCCGTGGCAAGTGCTGCATAGTCGGGGACAGCGGGGCTCCTCTTCTTGAGGAAGAACTCGGATCCATCGAGAGAAACTACTCCAGATACTCGGACCTCATGCAACCGAAGGGAAGAGCGGCGGTAGACGCCAAGGGTTTCTTTGACATTGACCGTGACGGTGACCTGGTGACTCCTCTTTGCGAGGGATCTGAAGAGTGTGCATACTGTTTCTTCGAAGGGGCCGGGAACTGTTTCTGCTCGATGGAACGCAGATGGTTCGAGGGCAAGTGTGACTTCAGGAAACCGATCTCATGTCAGCTTTATCCCATCCGTGTCACAAAAATGCCCGGAGGAGGGGAAGCTCTGAACCTTCACCGCTGGGACATATGCAAAGATGCCTTCGCGAAGGGTAAACGCGAGGGCATCAGGGTGTATCAGTTCCTCAAAGATCCCATTGTCCGCCAATGGGGGGAGGAATTCTATGACATGCTTTGTGCGGCCGCCCGGAAGATAAACTCCGAGGAATAGAAATCATTCTCCTACAGGCTCTGCCGGAGGAGCATCCAGAAGCGCTTTCGCAGCTTCATAATCTTCGGCATTCACTTTCACCTCAACACTGTTGAGTGCAGCATTGATGCAGGGAAAAGTGGATGTCTGCCTGAATATCTGGGCAGGAATCCCGTTGTCGCGAAGAAGACCTGCGGTCACTTCGGCGCTGAACTGGTCGGCGAAAGTCGCCACCACTTTGAATTCTTCTTCCATGGTATATGTGATTTGAACAGTTGAGCCGGAATCAATTGGCTTCCCCTCTTGCCTTGCTCTCAATGGCATAGACCAGACGGACTACATCTTTTCTCAGTCCTTCCATCTGGAATCCGGTGATATCTCTTGTAAGTGTTATCCTGTCCTCCAGCATCCTGGTCAGTCTGGAAAGGCCCCCGTTCCTTCTGAAGGTGAGGTTTTCCCCTTCTTCCGATTCGAGGGAATATCCCCTTTCCTCCATCGCTTTTATTACAATTGGACGGATTTCATTGTATTCTCCAGGAACGATAACATCTTTCTTCATGAACCCGAACGAAGGGTAGAGGGCGGAAAGGAGAGCGAAAACAATGGCGATCTGCCACAAGGAATTGTATCCGTTCTTGAAAAGGGAATTGATATCAGTGTCAAGATATCCTACGGCCATAAGGATGCCGAACATTATCGCCACTATGATGACAATGTAGAAGAAGTACTTGACTGCTCGGATTGCGTATTTCATGGTAAAAAGCACGGGATTGTTTCCGCCCGTTGTTGCAAATATAACTAAAGTTATTTGTCGGTGTGCATAATCTGAGGAATCAATACCCTATTCATCATTCGCATATTGCACGAATTTTGTTACTTTTGCATCCGGAGAAACAACATTAATATTAGAATATCATGACAGAAGATCCGCTAGAGCGTATTGAACGCGAAGAGAAACAGAAGAAAAACCAGAACCTCAAAGCGGCTGTTTGGGTGCTTGGAGCGATATGTGCTGCCCTGATCGGCATCCTGGGATTCCTGCAGTACAAGCAGGCTTCAGTCCGTAAACTGATCAAAACTGATTCGGACAGCGTAAGCACTTCCGGCTCATTTTATGCACTAGTTGAGGAGCTCAATGACGAAAAACAGGACCTCATCAAACAGATGGAGGATCTGCAGAAGGATTATGAGAGCCTCTCTTCAGATTATGACAATATCAATTCCCAGCTTGATACATCAAGGGCCGAGGTCGCTCAGTTGATTGAGAAAATCAAATCCACTGACGCTACGAACCGCACGAAGATGCGCCAGTACGAGAAGGAACTCGGAACCCTGCGATCGATCATGCGTAATTACATCTCCCAGATAGACTCACTCAATACCCTCAATCATAAATTGACTGCGGATGTCGCCGCTGCGAGGAAGGAAGCTGAGGAAAGCAAGAAAGTCAATGAAGAACTCACCCAGCAGGTTGAGTCTCTTGCGGGCCAGGTCGCTGCCGGCTCTGTGCTCAAGGCCAGGGGAATCACCATCAACGCATACAATTCGGCTGATAAGATCACTGACAGGAGCAGCAGAGTAATCAGGCTCATGACTTCACTGAGTCTCGTTGAGAATGATCTCGCTCCCAAGGGTCCCGTCCGCGTTTACATCCGCGTGAAGGATCCTGACGGAATCATCCTTACAAACAGTGTCAGGACGTCATTCACATTTGCGGGTGAGACCATGGTCGCTTCAGCGTCCCGTGAAGTTGATTACGAGGGACACGAAGTGGATCTGTCCATCTACCTCAATGAGATTGAATCTTACGTGAAGGGAATCTACACAGTGGACGTCTACACGGAGCAGGCATTCCTCGGATCGGCCGAGCTCATGCTCAGGTAGAGATGATCTACGTCCACGTCCCTTTCTGTAAATCATTCTGCATCTACTGCGGTTTCTATTCAGAGAACCTTTCGAGGTGCGGAGGTGAAAGGGCGGCGGAAGAGTGGTCCAGACTGGTAAGGGAAGAGGCTTCCTTAAGGAAGGAAGAGATCCTTTCCTCTGCAGAGGTGGACACATTGTACATAGGAGGCGGCACCCCATCGGTGCTGCCCCTTTCTGTTATCGAGGATACGGTTTCATTCCTGAAAGCCATACTCGGCAAAAAAGATGAGGACTCTTTTGAGGAATTCACCATCGAGGTCAATCCGGATGATATAGTGAAGAACGGAAAGGCCTATCTTGACGGCCTTTGCAGGATCGGTGTGAACCGGATCAGCATGGGTGTCCAGTCCTTCGATGACAATATCCTCCATTGGATGGGGAGGAGACACTCCTCCGATGATGTTCTGAAAGCAGTGGATCTGATCCGGGATGCGGGCTTCCAAAACCTCAGCATCGATCTGATATCCGGTATTTCCGGCCTGTCGGATGATGTTTGGGAGGAGACATTGTCCAAGGCGGTTTCTCTGTCACCGGAACATATTTCAGCATACCAGTTGTCTGTCGAAGAGGGCAGCGCCCTTGACGATCTTGTGTCCAGAGGTGGTTATGTGGAGGCGGATGAGACCCAATGCGAAAGGCAGTACGGAATCCTTTGCCGTTACTTGTCCGAAGCCGGGTATGATCATTATGAGGTGTCGAACTTCTGTAAGCAAGGATTCCGGGCGGTGCACAACAGCGCATATTGGAAGAGGGTCCCATATGTCGGTCTTGGACCGGGCGCCCACTCTTTGGACGGAGAGCGTCTCCGTAAATGGAATTCCGAATCCTTCCCCGAATACTCTTCATCCAGTGAAATCCTGTCTGAAGAAGACCTCAGGGTCGAGACAATCATGCTTTCTCTGAGGACATCGGACGGAATGCCTTTCGAAAAGCTCTTATCCCTTTCTGAAGAAGGTAAGGTCAGGTCACTTATGGACGAAGGGGCGCTCGTAAAGGATGGAGGGCGTATCCGCATACCGGAAAAATGTTTCTTCACATCTGACAGCATAATAAGGGATTTGCTGTAAGATGATATGCGATTTTTCCGTATCTTGGGAAGAATCAAAAAAACACAGTCATGAACAAGTATTTCGCCAGAGTTGAGGCCATCCGGGAGATGATGTCCTCCCGTGGTTGGGATGCAGTGATTATCACGGGGTCGGACCCCCACAACAGCGAATATCCCTCTCCCAGGTGGAAACAAGTCGAATGGGTGAGCGGATTCTCCGGTGAGGCAGGAGATATCGTCATAACGATGGACCATGCCGGCTTGTGGACAGACACCAGATATTTCATACAGGCGGGGAAGGACCTTCCCGGAACAGGAATCGAACTGCACAAGATGAGAGTGCCCGAACAGGTCCCTATTCCCCAGTGGTTGGCCACCGAGGCTTTCCCAAGTGAAAAAAGCAGGGTGATTGTAGCGGTTGACGGCCTGTCACAGACCATAGAGTCAATCAATGAAATCGCTGCGGCTTTCCGTTCTGAAGGCAGGACGGATTTCAGTGACGATTCGCAGGAAGAACCCTCGTTCAGGATTGTGGATGCTCCGGACATGCTGGATTCCCTCTGGGACGACAGGCCGATGATACCAGTAAGTCCTATTATCACACTGGGGGCTGACATTTGTGGGCAGTCCAGGGAGGAGAGGATCACAATGCTCAGGAAGTTTCTGGTCCGCAATGCATGTGATGCCATACTTCTTACCAGTCTTGATGAGATTGCCTGGGTGCTCAATGCCAGAGGCAGCGACATAGCCTACAACCCTGTCGTGATCTCATATCTGCTCATTACGCTTGACAATGTACAGTGGTTCGTCAGGAAAAACGCCTTCTCCCCATTGGATGAGGACACCAAGGAGAGTTTCCAGGAGATTCGGGGTGACGGAATAGACATAGAAGAATACGATGAAGTCGGATTCACACTGGCTTCGATCGAAGATGTCAGCAAATTGTATGTCGATCCGTCAAGCCTCAACTACAACCTTTACCTTACCATCGAAGGCGGGTCTCTGAGCGGCAATGTCATCTACGGACCTTCTCCGGTCCCCCTCTGGAAATCCGTCAAGAATCCCACTGAGATCGCCGGCATGAAGGAGGCGCATCTTGAGGACGGCCTTGCGATGGAGAGGTTCCTGTATTGGCTGGAACGTCAGATGGATCTTGGTTATCCGGTGTCCGAGCGGGATGCAGCTGTGATGTTGGGTTCACTTCGTGAAAGCATCTCCGGATACAGAGGGGACAGTTTTGAGACAATCTCCGCTTACGGTAAAGGAGCCGCTCTGCCGCATTATATGACCCCGAAAGATGATGCGCCATTGCTTGAAAGGCACGGCTTGTATCTTTGTGATTCGGGCGGACAGTATCTTTTCGGGACGACTGATATTACGAGGACAGTGCCTCTCGGACCTTGCACTGCTTTGGAGAAGGAGGACTATACGCTTGTCCTGAAAGGTATGATAGATCTTGCGATGGCCGTGTTCCCGGCGGGCACCGCCGGATGTCAGATTGATGTTCTGGCGCGTTCTCCGCTATGGCAGCACAAACGCAATTTCGGGCACGGCACAGGGCATGGTGTAGGATTCTATCTGTGTGTGCATGAAGGTCCCCAGGACATCAGGCAGAATTTCAGGAACCAACCTCTTCTTCCGGGTATGATAACATCAGACGAACCCGGAATATACAGAGAAGGAATGCACGGGGTCAGGCATGAGAATCTTCTCCTTACGGTCGAAGCCGGAAACAACGGTTTCGGCAAATGGTACGCTTTCGAGACTCTGACCTTGTGCCACATAGATACGGCTCCTGTAGTGAAGGAACTGCTTGACCGCAAAGAATTGGAATGGTTGAACGAATACAACGCCAATGTCTATAGGGTGCTTGCTCCGAGACTTCCTGATCCTGTAGCGGAGTGGCTGAAAGAAAAGACCGGACCCGTCTAGGAGGCGGATCCGGTCAGCAATCTCATTTGCTTCCCAGTCTTTTTTTCAGTTTCCTGACGATGTTCAGGAGATGGACATCGAAGGGGATGTCTGTTGACACTTTGTGAAGACCGGAAGCGAACAGGTTCATGGGAGTGAAGGAGTCCTTGACGCCATCGAAGTTCTTCGAGATGCGTTTCTCCTTCTTCCTCAGCTTGCTGTGAAGCTGCTGTTGGGCCTTGTCGAGGTCCTCCAGATTTTTGATGTCCTTGTACTTGATCATGATTCGGCCTCCTCATCTTCTTCGTCCTCATCGAAGAACAGCTTGATGAAAAGCTTCACGAAACTGTCGAGGAACAGTTTTCCACGGACTTTCCACAAACAGAAAGTCACGATTCCGAAAATTACTGCTACGATGAAGGCTCCTCCTGCATAGCTTCCGATCATCTGTCCAAGGAGGAGGATGACTCCGAAAGCGACGGCAAGCAGAACGATCGAACCGGAGAACAGTACCAGGATCATCGAAAGTAGGTGGTTCAGTGAAAGGGAAAGTCCTTTCACGGTACGCAGCTTCAGGTCATCGACCCTCAGGTCGACGTATTCTCTGGCATTCTTGCCGAGATCTTCCATCGGCTTTGTGAACTCACCCATCGCTTATGCCTCTACAGGATCCTGCTCGTCGATGATTTCCTCTTCCTTTGAAAGGGCTTTCTCCAGACGGTCGAGCTGGTCAAGGATCTTCTCTTTTGCATCTTCCTTGAAAGCTGCTCCCTGTTCTGCGAGGGTCTTCTTGAGGGCGTTCATCTCCTTTCTGGCGTAACGTGCCCTGACATGGAGTTCATGAGCTTTCTCTTCAGTTATGTCCTTAAGGCTGTCATAACCCTCAGATGCGGCTTTTTTGATTTTTTCGCGTGTTTCTTCTCCTTTGTCGGGAGCGAAAAGAATGCCGAGGACTGCTCCTGTGGCTGCACCTGCGATAAGTGCGAACAATGATTCTGCTTTCATGGTTTTTAGTATTTCAAGTGTTTATTCCAATTACATTTATGACCCGTGATACAATTGGGTATCCGGACGATTGACAATATAGCAAAATAATGGCCAAACTCAAAAAACTATGACAAATAGTGCAAAAAAAGAGCATTTGTCATGCAGCGCTGACAAAGTGGGGCGGATGACTGTCCGCCCCGCTTCCCGGCAAGCCGATGAGGCTTTATTTGTTGAGTTCGTCTGCGCTCTTGATGAATTTGGCGAGGTCCTCGTCGGAGACATGGTAGTTCTGCATTTCACCGGAGAAGTACTGATCATATGCACCCATGTCTACGAAACCGTGTCCTGAGAGATTGAAGAGGATAGTCTTCTTCTCACCGGTCTCCTTGCACTTGAGGGCTTCCTGGATGGTAGCCGCAATGGCGTGGCAGGATTCAGGTGCGGGGATGATGCCTTCGGTACGTGCGAACAGAACGCCTGCCCTGAAAGAATCCAGCTGTTCAATGTCCACGGCCTCCATGAATCCGTCCTTCATCAGCTGTGACAGGATGACACCGGCTCCGTGATAACGTAGACCTCCGGCATGGATTGATGCGGGCTTGAAGGAGTGTCCGAGCGTGAACATCGGAAGAAGAGGAGTCATTCCGGCCTCGTCGCCGAAGTCGTATTCGAACTTTCCTTTGGTGAGCTTGGGGCATGAATAAGGCTCAGCAGCGATGAATCTGGTCTTCTTTCCGTCCTGGATGTTGTGGCGCATGAATGGGAAGGCGATTCCGGAGAAGTTCGATCCTCCGCCGAAGCATGC
>DBWN01000266.1:33459-36172 GCA_002308935.1 Bacteroidales bacterium UBA1237
GGTCTGATGCATACAGACGTGGTTGAGCACAGAACCGAGAGCGTATTTGCAGTTGGGGGTGGATACTGCAAGCTCAATGGCCTCTGAAATCGCACATCCGAGTGAACCTCTGTCATTGGGGTTGATGGTGAGAATGTCTTTTCCGGCCCTGGTCGACATGGAGGGCGAAGGGGTGATGGCGGCACCGAAGGTCTGCATGATGGAACGGCGGTAAGGTTTCTGCTCATAGCTGACCTTCACCATGTAAACCGCGCAGTCGATCCCGAACTTCTTGGTGGCATAAGAAAGGGCTCCTCCCCATTGTCCGGCACCGGTCTCGGTCGTGAGGTTGGTGACGCCCTGCTCTTTGGCGTAATACGCCTGAGCGATCGCTGAATTCAGTTTGTGACTTCCTGCCGGGCTGACTGACTCGTTCTTGAAGTAGATGTGGGCGGGAGTTCCAAGCGCCTCTTCAAGTTCATAAGCTCTGACAAGAGGAGTGCAGCGGTAGGCAGCATACTGCTCCCTTACAGCCTCGGGGATGGGGATCCATTCATCGGTCTGGTTGAGCTCCTGGTCTGCGCAGGCCTTGCAGAAGATGGGATAAAGGTCTTCTGGAGTAAGCGGCTGATGTGTGGCAGGATGGAGGAAAGGGAGAGGCTTGTTGGGCATTACAGCCTGGATGTTGAAATAATGGGTGGGGATTTCACTCTCGGGGAGCAAGAATTTTTTCTGTCTCATGATTTGTTAGCGTTTTATTGGGTTTATAATATATGCTGAGTGTATAAAATAAGGGACCGGCCTTTGTGGCCAGCCCCTTTTGATTCCTTTGTGCTGATTCCGCTAGATTATCATCTTTGCCTGAAGAAAGGCGTTGATTGCAACTGCAACGAATATCAGCATAATCAATGTGGCCACTATGATGCCTATTACTTTGAGTCTCTTCATCCAAATCTGGTTGTTCCAACCGACCGTCTGGAACATGCTCCAGAAACCATGGCAAAGGTGGAACCATATCGCCACGAACCAGAGGATGTATATAACCAGGACCCACCATCGACCGAATGTCGCGGTGAGAAGGTCGTAAGGATTTTCGGCTTCTCCGCCTGTGAACTCCAGAAGCTGCATCTTTGCCCAGAAGTGGGTAAGATGGAAGAACAGGAGGCCAAGGATTATGATACCGAGAACGAACATGTTCTTGGCTGACCATGAGTCTGCAGCAGCTTTGCTGGCAACCTCATAGCGTTTGAAACCTCCGCGGGCCTTGTTGTTGTACCAGGTCAGATAGATACCGTAACCGATGTGAACGATGAAACCGAGGGCGAGAACGGGGACCATGATGGATACGATAGGGAGCGCCATGAAGTCGCAACCCTTCTGGAACAGACCATCCACTGCTCCGAATTCGCCAGTGAAAGAGTCAATCACAGAGAAGAAGTTGATGGTTCCGTGAAGCAGCAGGAAGACGATGAGGAATGCACCGCTTACTGCCTGAATCAGCTTCTTTCCGATTGAATAATGGAATGCGTTTGCCATATAGTTTTGTGAATAATTGTTCTTGACGGGTGTCCAATAATGCAAATATAGAACGTTTCTTGCAAGTTTCATAATAATTTCGGAAATTTGTTTCGATTACAGGGGATTCCCTGTTACAACTTTTTGATTTGACATTTTTCCGGAACAACAACTTTCTCTATGTACAAAAGGGTACTGCTTAAATTGAGCGGCGAAAGCCTTGGAGGGCCTGCAGGAAAAGGCCTTGATACAGCATCACTGGCAGCATACGCTGAAGAAATAGCATCGGCGGCGAAAGCCGGACTCCAGATCGCCATAGTCAATGGTGGGGGAAACATTTTCCGCGGACTTCAAGGAGTGGGCAAAGGCTTCGATCGCGTAGATGGAGACAAGATGGGGATGCTTGCCACCGTGATCAATTCTCTTGCTCTGTCGATGTTCATCAAGGAACAGGGAGTTGAGGCCAAAGTATTCACTGCCACCCCTATGGAGCCGGTGGCCAAATACTACATGAGGGACGATGCCGTCGAAGTTATGGAAAGAGGCGGAGTCGCTCTTATCGCCGGGGGAACGGGCAATCCTTTCTTCACAACGGATTCCGGTGCGGCTCTGAGGGCTCTCGAAATCAAGGCGGATGCTCTCCTTAAAGGTACAAGAGTCGACGGTGTGTATACAGCTGATCCCGAGAAGGATCCCACAGCCACCAAGTACGATTCCCTCACTTTCGATGAGGCCATAGAGAAGAGGCTGAAGGTCATGGACCAGACGGCATACTCTTTGTGTAGGGAGGGCAACATGCCGATCATTGTTTTCGACATGAATTGCAAAGGCAACCTTACCAAACTCCTGGAAGGAGAGAAAGTGGGGACCCTTGTACATGTATAACTATCAAGTCAAACCATATAACAAGTAATACGATGCTACCAGAGAACGCTAAGCAGATCATCAACAAATCGGAAGAGAAGATGCAGGATGCGATAGACTTCCTTGAGGAGGACCTCAAGACCTACCGTGTCGGAAAAGCAAACCCTTCCATCTTCAATAATGTTGTGGTGGATTATTATGGATCTCCCACTCCGTTGAACCAGGTCGCTTCCATAACCACCCCTGATGCAAAGACCATCACAATCCAACCTTGGGAGAGGAATCTCATCGGCAAGATCGAGAAGGCCATCCTTGACGCCAATCTCGGACTCACTCCTTCGAACAACGGCGAGGT
>DBWN01000266.1:36340-45096 GCA_002308935.1 Bacteroidales bacterium UBA1237
CAGAAGGTCACAGACAAGAAGGTCAAGGCCGTGGACGGAATCATTTCCGCCAAAGAAAAGGAGATTCTTACCGTTTAGGTTGTTTTTTACGAAAATTACCTATATTTGCTCCCGTTATGGCAAGTACACGATTTTTCAGCTTCGGTTTTTATTATTACTATTATCGTAAAGGATGATAGACCGGACATTGTGTACCATAGCGTGAAATTTATTTGTGGGCTGTCCGGATCCGGGTGGCCCACATTTATATATAGACGGACTTATAATGATATTTATGAAAAAAGTAGCCATTCAAGGATTTTCAGGCTGCTTCCATGAGGAGGCTGCAAGGAAGTTCTACGAAGAGCACTTCGACATGGTTCCCGGTATTGTCGAGTGCAACACTTTCGATGACTTGTTCGAGGCGATGGACGCCGGAGAGGCGGATGCCGCAGTCATGGCAATTGAGAATACTATCTCAGGAGGTCTCATCCCCAATTTCGACCTTTTGAGGAAGAATCCCCAGAAGATAAAAGGCGAAGTCTACCTCCATATCCACCAAAATCTTATGGCTCTCCCCGGCCAGAAACTGGAGGACATAAAGGAAGTCAGGACACATTACATGGCAATCAACCAGACCAGGGCTTTCTTTGAGAGGAAATGCCCATGGATCAGGCTCATCGAATCCGAGGATACTGCCAAGAGCGCCGCAGACCTTGCGAAATCCGGTCATATGGGAGTAGGTGCGGTTGCGTCATCTTTGGCGGCGGAAAGATTCGGACTGGAGATTCTTCAGAGTTCGATAGAGACTTACAAGCAGAACTATACCCGTTTCCTCATCCTCGATGATTCAATCAGAATCCCAAAGGAAGAAATCAACAAAGCGTCCCTTTGTTTCACACTTCCCCATAAACCTGGCTCCCTTGCACATATCTTGACGATACTCTCGTTTTATGACATGAACCTTACGAGAATCCAGTCCCTTCCCATTCCGGGGATGAAATGGCAGTACTTTTTCTATGTTGATATAAGATTCGACAGTTACGAAAGATATACCCAGGCTCTCGCGGCTGCAAGACCGCTTATCGAGGATCTGGACATCCTTGGGGAATACCGTTCAGCATGGGGGAAGAATAAAGAAATCACGACAGTATGATCATACAACCAGCAGACAGGACTTCAAGTGTCCAGGAATACTATTTCTCAAGGAAACTCAAGCAGATAGCAGTTGTTAACGAGGAACGGAGAGCCGCCGGCCTCTCTCCCGTCATCAACCTGGGTATCGGGGCTCCTGACGGCATGCCGCCGTCAGAGGCCATCCTCACCCTGGTAGAAACAGCTCAACTCCCCGGGAACCACGCATACCAGAGCTATGTCGGCCTTCCTGAATTAAGGAGAGCATTCGCTGATTGGTACTCCCGGTATTACGGCGTCATCCTCAATCCTGCCAATGAGATACAGCCATTGGTCGGTTCGAAGGAGGGAATACTCCTGACATCTTTGGCTTTCATAAACAAGGGAGATAAAGTGCTTGTCCCGGATCCGGGGTATCCTACATATACCTCAGCATCCAGAATGGTCGAGGCGGAGATCCTTACCTATGACCTTAAGGAAGAGAACGGTTGGTGGCCGGATTTCGATGCGCTTGAGTCTATGGACCTTTCCGGAGTGAAGATCATGTGGGTCAATTACCCTCATATGCCCACCGGTGCGAAAGCCTCACGGGAGCTTTACGGAAAGATAGTGGACTTCGCCCTCCGTCACCGTATCCTTGTCGTTAATGACAATCCCTACAGCTTCATTCTAAATGATGATCCGATCTCAATTCTTTCAGTCGACAGGGCGAAAGAATGTTGCCTGGAGCTGAATTCCCTCAGCAAGGCACATAACATGTCCGGTTGGAGAATAGGGATGATCGCGGGAGACAAGGACCTCATTTCCGAGGTGCTGAAAGTCAAAAGCCAGATGGACTCCGGAATGTTCAAGCCCCTGCAGTTGGCGGCGGTCAAAGCTCTTTCCCAAGGGCCGCAGTGGTTTTCGAAGCTCAATTCCTCATATAAGGAGAGAAGGGTTCTTGCCGGGGAAATCTTCGATGCGATCGGTGCGAGCTATGACCACTCTTCTTCCGGCCTTTTCCTTTGGGGAAGGGTAACCCCTGACAATCTTTTCGCGAAAGCCGAGGAAGAAAACGGAAGGAGTCTCGGAGAAAGAGTGTCCGACGCGATATTCAGAAAAAGCGGAGTGTTCATCACTCCCGGATTCATTTTCGGGAAGAACGGGGAAGACTACATCAGGATTTCCCTTTGTGCGAAACCGGAGGTGCTTGCCGGTGCAAAGGAACTTGTCAAAAATGCAATAACAGCCAAGCTATGATTGTAGGAATTATAGGAATGGGCCTTATAGGAGGCTCTATGGCGATAGACCTCAAGAGAAGAGGGTTCGCCGAAAAGATATTGGGCGTAGAAAAGGAGCCGGTGAACGCATCAGCCGCGGCTTCCATCGGCCTTTGTGACGAAGTCGTTTCGTTCGAGGACTGTGTGGACAGGAGTGATATTGTCATTATAGCGGTACCCGTTGGGGCCGCCGTCAAAATGCTGCCTGCCGTTCTGGACCGTTTCCAGAAGAACGGGTCGACCGGTAAGATCGTGATCGACACATGCTCTACCAAGAGCCAGATGGTGCGCAGCGTCCATTATCATCCTTTCAGATCCTGTTATGTCGCCACCCATCCTATGGCCGGTACCGAGTACTCCGGTCCTTGGGCAGCGATGCCGAACCTGTTTGACGGAAGGGCGTGCATCTTCGCTAACGCGGAAGAGTCCGATCCGAAGGCGCTTGCAACAGTCGAGAAGCTCTATGACACCCTGAACATGAGGCCCACTTACATGAACGCTGAGAACCATGATGTCCATACCGCCTATGTTTCGCACATATCTCACGTGACATCTTTCGCTTTGGCCCTCACGGTCCTTGACAAGGAGAAGGATGAGAAGCATATCTTCGACCTTGCCTCCGGAGGTTTCTCATCCACAGTAAGACTGGCCAAGAGCAGCCCTGACATGTGGGTCCCTATACTTACCCAGAACAGGGAAAACGTCCTTAGGGTGATTGATACTTATCTTGAGAAAATGAAGTTGTTCAGGGACGCTATAGAAGACTTTGATGACAAGAAGATAGATTCCCTCATCTGTGAGGCCAACAGAATCAAGAAGATTATACGATAAACTGAATAAAACGGATTTACGATATGGCAAAGAAACTTGACTTGGTCCCCGCGACCGAATGGGGATTCTTCACACTGCCAAGGCCGATGGTCATTGCCGGCCCTTGCAGCGCAGAGACCCCCGAGCAGGTTATGACTACGGCCAAAGGCCTCAATGACGTCGGAATACACGTGTTCCGTGCAGGAATTTGGAAACCGCGTACACACCCCGGAAGCTTCGAAGGAGTGGGGACGGTCGGTCTGAAATGGCTTCAGCAAGTGAAGCGTGAGCTTGGAATGTTCGTCTGTACTGAAGTCGCTAGCGAAAGACATGTGTACGAATGCATCAAATTCGGTATCGACATGGTATGGGTGGGAGCCAGAACATCCGCCAATCCTTTCCTCATGCAGGAAATCGCGGACGCATTGAGGGACACCGACATTCCCGTGCTGGTCAAAAACCCGGTGAACCCGGACCTTGACCTTTGGATCGGTGCTCTTGAAAGGCTCAATCAGGCCGGGATAAAGAAACTTGGCGTCATACACCGCGGTTTCTCTACTTCGGAAAAGATCCAATACCGTAATGATCCGGGATGGAGAATCGCTATAGAACTGAGGACCCGCTATCCCGATCTTCCTTTCTTTGCTGACCCGAGTCATATGGCCGGGGACAGGAAGTACCTGGCTGAGCTCTCCCAAAGGGCGATGGACCTCGGTCTTGAAGGGCTGATGATCGAATCTCACTGTGATCCGTCATGCGCTCTGTCTGACGCCAAGCAGCAGATTACACCTCAGGAACTGATCCATATGCTCGAGAATGACATTGTGGTAAGGGACAACGACACTGACAGTACCGCGTACAGGGAGGGAATCGACCAGCTCAGGGCCCAAATTGATGTCATTGACGAGAACATTCTCTTTGCTATGAAATCAAGGATGGCCGTAAGCTCCAAGATCGGACAATATAAGAAAGACCACAATATCGCGATACTTCAGACTGGAAGATGGGAAGCCCTTCTTGCCGACATGGTGAAAAAAGGCGGAGAATACGGATTGTCCGAAAAATTCTTGAGGCAATTGTTCAATGCCATACATGAGGAATCTGTGAGGGTACAGAATGATATCTTGAGTGAAGGCAGGTGATCCTCAACCCGGAACGGCAAGAGATCATAGTGCGAATATGGGAAGGCTGTCGGCCTTCCCATATTCGTATTCGTGTATTCTGATCGTATCTGGGGGAATCAGATTCTGAATGGGGAATCCTCCGGTATGGGGCGCTGTTCCTTATACCTTGCTTCCTCGTTTTCCATGACCTTTTTTCTCAATCTGCCCAGAAGAGTGGTTTCGAAAACCTCTTTCTCATGATCCGAAAGGAAGTACACCTGGATAGGAACATTGAACAGTCTCTCCTGCAGTGTCTCGGGAAGGTTTTTATAATCGAGTATCCTCTGGCTGTCCTTCTCGGTTGTCGCAACGACTGCTGTGGGGCAGCTTTTCACCGCTCCCATTATCCTTGAAATATCAAAAGAACTGTACTTGTGGTGGTCAGAGAAGGAGAAGTGTTTGACGATTTTGTAGGAATCACTCAGGAAACGTCTCAGAGGAGTGTCCTTGGCTATTCCTGTGAAGAGGATCAGTTTCTGGGAGTAGATGTACCGGGTGTCTCCTTTTTCCGGGAAAACAGGTATCAGATCGCAATAATTGATGAAGGTGAACAGGACGGTTATCTTGTTTCCCTTGTTAGTTGTCCCCTGGCAAGTCTCGGGGTCGAAATCTTTCAGTCCCAACGTCTTCGCCCAATTCGCTTTTTCGTAATTCTCCATATAAGCGGGGCACTTCGTGACAATGATGACATCGGCCTGCAGAAGTCTCTGCGGAAGATCGCGCAGCCTGCCGAATGGAAGGAGTTGGTCTTTGCTGACAGGGCGGTTGTAGTCGACCAGGACAATGTTGATATCAGCCTTCAGTTGCCTGTACTGGAAGGCGTCATCAAGGACTATGACGTCTGCCTTTGTCAGGTTCTTCTCCTTGCACTTCCTTCCTCTTTTAGTGGTCTCCAGTTTATCGGGATGGCAAAGGAAATCGCATCCTTCCACTCTTGGGCGGTCAACCGCCACAGTCACCGTGGGGAACTTCTTCTTTATCTGGAGGGGTTCGTCTCCGTATAGGGAGCAGTTCCCGTCAAGCGTTACCTGCTGGAATCCTCTGCTAGAGCGCTTGTGTCCCCTGGAAAGGACGGCAATGTTGGACCCTCCCCACTCGTGGCTTTCGAGAAGAGTCCTTAGAATCATTTCCGTGTGAGGGGTCTTTCCGGTACCTCCGGCAGTGATGTTGCCCACGCAGATGGTGGGTACTTCGCTTGTGTGCGTTTTTATCACTCCGTGATCGAACAGAGCGTGCCTCGCGTGGAGAATGAGATAGTATGGTGCAAGAAGTATCTTGTCGAGCATAGCTTGCAAATATAGCAAGATTCTTGGATTCTTGTCCCTACAAGGGCAGTCCTTTCTTTATTATGGAGCTATTTTGCGGAATTACGCAGCTTTTACAGGCCATAAACGCCCACTGTCTGGATTGGAGGTACGTCTCCCCATCTCTCGGCCACTGTGTCAAGGATGGATAGGATTTCCTCCGGATCTGTGGAAGTGACCAGCTTCATTCTGGTTTCCTTGAACTCGGGAAGCCCCTTGAAGTAGCAGCTCAAATGCCGCCTCATTTCGTATATGCCTGTAATGGGGCCCTTGTACTCCAACGACAGCGCGAAATGCCTTTTGGCCAAGTCAACTCTGCTTCTGACATCTAGAGGAGGGAGAATCTCTCCTGTTTTCAGGCAGTGCTTGATCTCATTGAATATCCAGGGGTGTCCGAATGACGCCCTTCCAACCATTATCCCGTCGACCCCGTATCTTTCGAAGGCCTCTTTGGCTTTCATTGGTGTGGAAATGTCCCCGTTACCTATTATTGGTATATGCATCCTGGGGTTTTCTTTCACTTTACCGATCAGAGTCCAGTCGGCTTCCCCTCTGTACATCTGGCATCTGGTCCTTCCGTGGATGGTAAGTGCCTTGATTCCGGTATCCTGAAGCCTTTCGGCAAGTTCAACGATGATTTTGGAGTTGTCGTCCCAGCCAAGACGGGTCTTGACAGTTACAGGCTTTTTGACGGCATCGACTATCATCTTCGTTATCATGACCATCTTGTCGGGCTCTCTCATCATTCCGGAGCCTGCTCCTCTGCCCGCTATTTTGCTCACCGGACAACCGAAGTTGATATCGATAAGGTCGCATCCGCGCCCGCCGGCAATTTCGGGAGCGTTGTCGGCCATGACGGCAGCCTTGACCATGGCCTCCGGGTCGTTGCCGTAAATCTGTATGCCGATGGGAGCTTCTTTTTCAGAGGTCTTCATCTTCGCGATAGCCTTGGCGGCATCACGGATCAGTCCGTCCGAAGGTACGAATTCAGTATATACCATATCTGCCCCACACTCCTTGCAGATGATTCTGAAAGAAGCGTCGGTCACGTCCTCCATCGGGGCAAGCAGCACCGGCTGGGGACCCAAGTCTATGTCTGCTATCTTCATTGTGGGTGCAAAGGTAGGAAGATTTGGTGACTTTGTGGTGTCCTGATAGCGTATGAGAACAGGTTGTTTCAGTGCAGGGTTAGCCAGGATGTGTCGCGAATTGATTTTTTTCATTGTCAAGTAACGGCTTTTGATTAAATTTGTAGTGATGGGCATTTGTTCCGCCCTATCTTGTCAAGAAACAAAAAAAACTGCAGCATATGAGAGAAATCAAGAAAGTGGCTGTTCTCACTTCCGGAGGAGATGCCCCGGGCATGAACGCTTGTATAAGAGCCGTCACCAGAGCGGCAATATATTTTAAGATGAAGGTGGTAGGAGTCTATCGCGGATATGAGGGACTCATCAATGCCGACTTCAAAGAATTCACTTCCTCCAGTGTGAGCAACACCATCCAGAGGGGCGGTACTATTCTCAAGACTGCACGAAGCAAAGAATTCATGACCCCTGAGGGCAGGAAGAAAGCCTATGACAATATGGTCGCCAACGGAATTGATGCTCTTGTGGTAATCGGTGGGAACGGATCCCTCACGGGAGCACAACTTTTCGCCCGCGAATACGACATTCCAGTTATTGGGATACCGGGGACCATCGACAATGATCTCTACGGCACAGACCATACTATCGGTTATGACACGGCCCTTAACACGATTGTGGAGTGCGTCGACAAAATCCGCGACACCGCCAATTCTCATGACCGCATATTCTTTATAGAGGTAATGGGGCGTGATGCCGGTTTCCTGGCGCAGAACAGCGCCATCGCATCAGGTGCGGAAGCTGCCATCATTCCTGAAGACCAGACCAATGTGGACCAGTTGGCCGAGTTCATCAACAGGGGAATGCGCAAAAGCAAGAACAGCTCAATAGTCCTTGTCTCGGAGGCGCAGAAAGACGGACAGGGCGGAGCATTCTACTATGCAGAACGTGTACGTAACGAGTATCCCCAGTTCAACGTCAAGGTTACGATCCTTGGCCATCTTCAAAGAGGTGGTACTCCAAGCGCATACGACCGTATACTTGCCAGCCGTTTGGGCTATGCCAGCATCGAGGCCCTGACTGAAGGCCAGAGGAACATTATGGTGGGTATCTCCAATGATGAGATCGTTTATGTCCCTATCCAAAGGGCGATCAAGATGGACAAGCCTATAAAGAAAGAACTCATCAATGTCTTGGCGGTTCTTTCAATGTAGAGGAAAATCGCCGTTTCAGCCGCTAAGAAGCTGAAATTTTGCAAATCGGGAAATAATTGTTACCTTTGCGGTCCCTATAAAGTGTAGGGATCGCAATTTTTAAGTTATAAACCATTAAAGATCAAGACAGTGGACACACAAAGCTACAAAACAGTATCCTTGAACAAGGCAACTGTAAAGAAGGAGTGGGTCGTCATTGATGCAACAGATCTTGCACTTGGTCGTCTGGCCTCACGTGTTGCTCTTGTCCTCCGTGGCAAGACCAAACCTGGCTTCACCCCTCATGTTGACTGCGGTGACAACGTCATCATCGTCAATGCTGAGAAGGTCGCCCTCAAGGGAAACAAGATGACCAACCGCGTGTATACACGCTACACCGGATATCCCGGTGGACAGCGTTTCACTACACCCGCTGAGATCCTCGCAAAGAGGCCTACTGAACTGGTCAGGAGAGCAGTTAAGGGTATGCTCCCTAAGACCCGTCTTGGTGACAAGCTCATCGGCAACCTGTTCATCTATGCAGGCCCCGAGCATCCTCATCAGGCACAGAACCCCAAAACAATCAAGTTGAACGAAATTTAAACAGAGCAAATGGAAAAAACAGTCAACGCCCTTGGAAGACGTAAATCANNAAATCAGCTGTGGCTCGTGTTTATCTTGCTCCTGGCAAAGGCAACATCACAATCAATGGCCGTGAGCTCAGCAACTATTTCGCTGACGACTCCCTCATTTACATTGCGAACCAGCCCTTTGAAGTAACAGGTACAGCAGGACAGTTTGACGTAAAGGCTAACCTCGACGGAGGTGGAGT
>DBWN01000266.1:45224-45475 GCA_002308935.1 Bacteroidales bacterium UBA1237
CGTTAATACGATTCTGAATCTGATTTACTTGCACAGTGTGGTCATAAATCTGCCGGACCTTATCCCGGGTGTGAATTCCGGAAAGCTACCGAAGATTGCCACGACTGCGGAAAATCTCTGAGACTGTCTGTGAAGACGCTACTCAGGATTGATGAAAAGAGCCCGAAAGGCAGGTTGTTCAAGCCTTTAGGGATAGTTTAGAACAAAACAAACAACGAAACAAAAAATGCCAAGAACAAATTTCCAGGAAT
>DBWN01000018.1:0-8585 GCA_002308935.1 Bacteroidales bacterium UBA1237
ACATCATAAATCCCACGGGCGTACGTCTCTTGGATGCTGCTACAGCAGAGCACCTTTCTGCAGATGCTTTCTTCTGGAATATCGTCTTCCGAGAGGTGGCTCACGGTCTTGGTGTGAAGGAAACCGTAAACGGCAAAGGCAGCGTGGAAGCTGCTCTTGGGAATTCAGCTGCCACCTTTGAAGAAATCAAGTCTAATGCAGCCGGAGTGCTTCTTGTCAGCAAGCTTCAGAAACACTTCGACATACGTAACCACTATTTCTCCAAAGAGGATGCTCTTATTACCTTCTTCGCGTCTCTCGTCCGTTCGGAGCGCTTCGGGGATGCTTCCTCTCTTGGCCGCAGCAGTGTGATCATTTACAACTATCTCAATGAGGCGGGCGCTTTCAAACGCAAACCGTCCGGGCAGTATGACCTGAATCTTGAGAAGATGGAGAATGCGCTTTCTGATCTCACAGCATTTGTCCTCAAAACACAGGCTACCGGAGACCTTGAAGGTGCTCAGGCATTCGAGAACAAGTACTCAAAATACAGCAAAGAGTACGAAAAGGATCTGTGGAACCTGCGTGCTGAGAAGATTCCAGCTGACATAAGGCTGAATTTCAAATAATAGTACGTTAGATTCTTAAATGAGACAGACACGGCCAAGCATTCTTGCCCAGCCGTGTCTGTTTCGTATTGGTCTATATTCTCCGAATGATAGTGTTCCTCTATTTCGGAGAGCGTATCTCCCGGTGACAATGAGTTAATGTCCTGATTTTTATCCCTGTTGGTGTAATAATCAATAATTATTTTTTGTAAGTTTGAAGGCGCAAACCACTTTTCCCCTCGAGACGAATCGGCAATAATGATTCAAGAGGAATGGTTCAGGTTTAAATGGCAGATGTGCAGTGCGCATATTGGCGACAATGACATTAAGGTACATTAAGGTATAACATTACGTTTTCTTTTTAATACTTTAAGCCATGAATATCATTCTCACATTGCTCTTCGGAGCCATCGCGGGTTGGCTTGCCGGTTTCTTTGTGATTAAAGAAAAAGGCGGTCTTATCTGGAATATCATCATCGGCCTTCTTGGCGGCGTTGTCGGCGGTTGGCTGCTTGGTCTGATCGGTGCCGGCGGCTCTTTCTGGTCACAGTGGTATGGTCAGATTCTCAGCGCTGTAATTGGGGCCGTGGTCCTTATTTGGGTTTGGAACTTTATAAAGAAGCTCCTTAAGTAAGTCTTCCAAAAAGTTCCTTACAGAACTCGAGTCAGAGTCTCTTCGTTCCTGATTACATAGGGACGAAGAGATTCATAGACGTTTTCAATTTGACAGATTGTCTTCAGTAATCGAAAAAGAAAAACTGCGATGAAAAAACTGATAAAACTTTTGCTTGGGCTCCTTGTCCTTTTCTTCGTCGTTAAGCTCTGTACAAGCAATCTCGGCAGCGTGATATCACTTCCTGGAGGAATGGGGGGATCGTCTTCCGATGATTCAGGAGGATGGTTCACTCCTAAAGGCAACACAAGCGGAAAGAGTATTGAAGACATTTCTTTGGACCTTGAAAAGGAACTTGGCGTGGGAAACGGCAGCGGATCTTCAGGTATTGAAGTTCCTTCGGCACCGACAACATCCAATGCTTCTTCTCCTCTGATTTTTAAGGGGATTCCGATTTCAGGCACACTATCTTCTTTCGGAGCAGAATTGGTGAAAGGTGGCTTTACGAATTCCGGGAACGGTACATATACTGGCACTTTTGCGGGATACGATGGTTGTAAAGTCACTCCCATCGGAAACCCGGTGAGGGAGGTGCGTGTTGATTTCCCTGTGATTTCTGATTGGGACTCCTTGGAAAAATCTTATGATTCGCTTCAGGCCTCCCTTACCCAGAAATATGCTCTCGAGCCCAAAGTTTCTTCAGACAATAATCTGGCTATCTATAATCTTCCCAATGGAACAATCACCCTTGACGCGGATGTGCGGCAACAATCTACGTGGCATGTGGTTTTGCGATATACCAATCAGACCGCTGATGGCTCATCAATTACTGTAGGGAACAATCCGATGGATGACCTGTAGCGTTTTCTCCTGGTTTTCCGGATTTCCTTTTTTGATTTCGAGTAAAATACTCTATATTTGCATTGTCGGCGTTTTGCCGACTACAGTGATGCGGAAGTAGCTCAGTTGGTAGAGCATCAGCCTTCCAAGCTGAGGGTCGCGAGTTCGAACCTCGTTTTCCGCTCCCGGAAGCACTTTGCAGAGATGTAAGGTGCTTTTTTCATTATCTCCCTATCCCTTTTTCGCTTCCAAACTATATTCTCGTCTGAAAATGAAAGAATTGTTATCACTTTTTGTGTCCTTTCCAGATGGATTTCAGGAGAATTCATTATTTTTGGATATAGCAAAAACAAATCTATCATGGCAGCTCAAGGAAACAATAAAAACAATGGTTCTGCTACGGCATACGGCCGAGTCGATCATCCGGTCGGTAAAGCTCAATGGATGGACAAGGAAGTGACTGACGGCCGGGTTGACCACCCGATCGGTAAAGCTCAATGGATGGATGCTGACGATTCCGGCAATAATGGAGGTGTCGTTGTGACTCCCCCGACTCCGACCCTAAACCGTCCGAGCGTTTCCGGAAGCGCGAGACCTTCAAGTCAAACGACACAAACTCCTGAGCAGAAAATCAAAACGGATTCTGTGACTATTACTTACTCGCTTGCGGTGCTTTCTTACGGCAGAAACAAAGCGACCGCTGATGCTATTCTTTCTGATATGTCAGGCGGAAGGACGGTTACTGTCCCGATCACTTTCAGGTATGAGCAATCCGGGTTCTCAATGGCTGTAAATTTTGCTATGCGTCTTAAGGCGATTGACGCCAGGATTGAGTTTAAACAACAGATCACGAAAGAAATTCCTCTTATTATCAGTGGTATGTGATTTCGTCACGATTCTTTATTGACTATTGGATGTCCGGTCTTCTTGATTATCGTCAAGAAGGCCGAACATTTTTCTCAGGTCAGGGTCATCCGGGTGGTCGATGAATTTTGCGACAAATTCACGTGGGGACATACCGAAATACTCTTTGAAGGCGCTGGAAAAATAAGAATGGGATGAGAATCCCACACGGTACGCGACCTCGGAGACATTCACTTTTTTGTTTATGAGCAGGTATGCCGCCTGTTTCATCCTGAAGGACTTTATCAGTACGCTAGGAGGGACATTGCCGTTCTCTTTCAGTTTCCTGTTCAGGTGGACCCTGCTTATTCCGACGTCGTTGCACAAAGCAGAGACATCAAAGTCCGGATCTTCGATGTGCCTGCGGATGCTGTCAACTATTCTCTTTATGAGTTTTTCGTCAGCTGAATCCATCTTTATTCCGGCATAATCGTAATTCATGCCGGAACTCAGTTTACCTTTCATCGTCTCTCTGGATGAAATCACCTGAGCGATGTTGCTTAGCAGCAGTTCGACTGAAATCGGCTTGGAAAGGAACTTGTCCGCTCCGCTGTCGCTGGCCTCTTGTTCTTCTTTTTCTCCGTTTTGCCCGGTTAGGATGATGACCGGGATGTGGTTGGTTGTCTGATTGTGCCTTATCTTTGAACATATCTCATTGCCGGTCATTCCGGGCAGGACAAGATCTGAAACCACAGCATCTGGCAGGGTGGTAGTTATCAAAGGCCATGCTTCTTCAGCGTCATTGCATGCTGTGACATTATAATTCACCTGAAGAAGAGCCCTAAGATATTCTCTGGTTTCCGGATCGTCCTCAATGACAATGACATTCCTTTTCGCTGCAGCGATTCTCTTCTCATCGGAACTTTCCACAGCGAATGTTTCGTCCTCGTGGCTGTCAACCAGGCTTTCCGTTTTTTTGACATAAAGGTCCTGGTTTCTCGTGATGACTGACAGCTCTTCATCTGAAAGGTGGTCTTTTCCGACGGGGAAGAGGACTTTGAAAACGACTCCGTCCTCTTCGTTGCCTGCGGTAATCTGCCCGTGGTGCAGTTCTACGAGCAGTTTTGTAAGATTGAGTCCCACGCCTGAACCGGTATTGGCATCATAGGGGTTGACTTGGACAAAGCGGTCGAAGATGCGTGTGAGGTATTCTTCCTCAATTCTGCTTCCGGAGTTGAAGATATCCACTTCAACATATTCCTTGATATCGCTGTCCAGAACACCGCGATTGACTTTAGGGGCGGAGATCCCCACTTTTATCTTGCCTCCGTCGGGAGTATGCTTGAATGCGTTCGAAAGGATATTGTAAATTATTTTGTCGAAGTTGCCCTGGTCAATCCAAAGGGATTCCTCTTCATGCGCCGAAGATAAGGTGAAACTGATCTTCTTGGTTTTTGCAAGGTTCTGGAACGACTGCATCACGTCTTTTATGAAGAACACAAGGTCCGTTTCTCTGAAATGCATAGGCATCTGTCCCGCATCCACCTTCTGGATATCCATCAGCTGATTGACGATACGATTGATTCTGAGACAATTCCTGTACATCAGATTATATGTATCCTTCTTCGAAGAATCCATTTCCGCCTCCCTCATGGAGCCCAAAGGCCCCATGACAAGATTCAATGGTGTGCGGATCTCATGAGTGAGGTTTGTGAAAAGTCCCAAACGAAGTTCTTTGAGTTCCGCCTTCTGCTTTTCCTCTTCCTGTGCCTTGCGGCGGTGGTATTGTCTTATTACTGTGAAGATGATCATGGACAGGATGGCGAGGTATATGCAATAAGCCCAGAACTTCCTGTACCACGGGTATTCCACTTTCACGGACACTTCCAGTTGAGAGAATTCTTCTGTGAATCCTTCGAAATACGCCCTTACTTCGAATGTGTATTTTCCGGGAGGGACATTCGTATAGGTTGCCATTCTGAGGCTGGCGGGAACACTTTTCCAGCCAGAGTCGAAACCGACGAGGCGGTAAGAGTACACGATTCTTTGGGGATTTGTGTATTCCGGTACAGAAAACCCAAGGGAGAACAAGTCGACATCACTGGGGATGGTGATGCTTGTCGCTTCTGATATATGCTTGTCAATCAGGTTGCTGGCACCTTTTGACGGGTCATATTTGATTTCCTTGTCAAGCATTTCAAGTCTGGAAAGGAACACTTGTGGAACTCTATGGGAGCTGCCGTCCACCATTACGGGGGAGAAAGCCGTCACACCACCGGTTCCGCCGAAATACAATTTACCGGAAGGGGACTTGAATGCTGCGCCAGAGCGGAACTCGTTTCCCTGCAGGCCGTCGTATGCGTGGTAGTTGATGATTCCATTGTTCTGTGGGGATAGCCTTGAAAGACCGTTAGCGGTTGAAATCCATAACTCTCCTGAGGATGCGACGAGAATGTCCCTGACGTTATTGTTGCTCAGTCCGTCCCTTTCTGTATATTGTCTCACCTCCTTGGTGGAAGGTTTTGAGGCGAACAGTCCTTCCCCGGTCCCGAACCATATTGTCCCGTCAGGAGAACTGCTGATGGCGTATGTCCTGGTCCTTGTCTTGTCCTGTATTATTTCATATGTCTGCAGTTGTCCTGTATCAGGGTCCCATCTTTTCGGGCCGTTGTAAGTACCGACCCAGAGAGTTCCTTCACCGTCAATGTGAAGTGTACTGACCCACAGATCGTCATCTTCCACGATGTTGCTGCTGACTACCGCTTTTCTGTCAGGGTCTATTACCACCATTCCGGCTCCATGGGTTCCCGCATAAAGAAGATCGCGCGAAGAGTCATATTCAAGGACCCTTATCCTTTCTGACCTGATATTGCCGGAATCAGGGAATTTTCTGATACCGGTATTCTTGTTCCAGTAGAACAGTCCGTCCTGATACGTCCCTATCCAGATGTTTCCGTACTTGTCTTCCGCCAAAGCCATGATGGAGTTGTTGGTCAGGCCGGAGTTGTCCCGATTGTAGTTCAGAAAACTGTTCTGGCCGCTCTGGCGGAATATACCTGCGCCATCAGTGGCGACCCATAGATTTCCTTCAGCATCCTCGTGGATTGACATTACACAGGCGCTGTTCTCCCCCGGGATGCCTTTGATACTGAATCCCATATAAGAGAATCCAAACATTGACATCGGAACCACGGCTATTCCGTTCTGGTATATTCCTAGCCAAAGATTGCCTTGTCCGTCCTTGACCATGATTTCCGCTTTCTTGGATTCAAGAATCCTTTGCGCTTCAGGTAGATTAGCTTCAAGGATGTTCTCGGTGGCCATGTCAAAAAGCGCGATTCCGTATTTTTCATCGCTTACAAGGAATCCTTTACCTCCTTCCTGCTCTGAAAAAGTATTGTAAATGATGGAAGAAATGGATAAGGATCTCGCGTTAGCTGAGATAGCTTTCCTGATAAGCCCTGTGGTGGAGTCGTAAACGAGTGTTCCGTGTGAGGATGTTCCTATTATGATATTCTTACCTATCGGGTCCTCAGCTATACAATTCACCCGGATTACTCCGCTTTCTCTTGTCAGATCGGGAGAGAGCGAGACGTTGTCAGCCGGTTCAAGAGTGTCTACATCCAGAACACAGAATTGTGTCTGGTCTTCGGTGATGATCCAGAGCCTTCTTGAAGAATCGAGGAATAGTGTCTTCACGAATTCGTTCTTCAGACTCCTGAATATCTTTTCCCTTTTCTCGTTTAGCAGATTTTGTGTATCCAGATCTATTACATATACGCCATATCCTTCTGTCCCTACGAACAACAGGTTCCCGGAAACCCGGTCCGGAACTCCGGTCAAGCAGCTGATGAACTGCTCGGATGAAGGGATTCTGGCGTCGTTGAGATCGAAATGCCGGAATATATTATAATCGGAGTCGAATAGGTCCAGGCCGGAAGCCGTCCCCACCCACTTCTTCCCATCCGGGGCCTCATATATCTCATGGACGGATTCGCTGTAGATCGAGTTCGGGTTTTCTCCGTCATGAGTGAAGGTCTCGAATCCGACGCCGTCGAATCTTAGAAGGCCACCTTCAGTACAGATCCACATGAAACCACTCGGGTCCTGGTATATCTTGTTTACTTGAGTGTTCTGCAGGCCGTTCTCGGGTGTGAACATCCTCGCTCTTTGCCCGAAAGCAAGAGTCGTGACTGTCATACAGATTGCGACGAAGAAGAAGCGCTTTTTCATTTTTATTCCGGTTTTGGTACAAAAGTAATAAATCTTTCTGCTTTGGTGCCCGTGTATATGTCTTCTTTCGGGCTGATGGAATAAAATCTAAAACCTCTGTAACATTTCGGAATCGTATCGTCACCCGTGCTCGATAATTTTGTATCGGTTTAAATGGTCAACCACATTGAGTTCATTAAAACAACCATTCATATTATGCAATTGAAGTCTAAAACTGTGCTTTTGTCTGTAGTGACAGCCCTGTTGGTCCCGTTCTGCGCGCAGGCCCAGAACATTACCGTCAGCGGCACGATCACTGATCAGAGTGGAGAGACCGTCAGCGGTGCAGCCGTCATGGTCCTGAACACTACTACCGGCGCCGTTACTGGCCTGGATGGAACTTACTCTCTTACCGTCAGCCCTTCCACGACCCTTGAGGTCTCTTGTATGGGCTATACTACTCAGCGTATACCCGTGCAGGGGCGCACGCATATAGATATTGTACTGAGTGACGATGCCCAGGCCCTTGACGCCATAGTGGTTATCGGTTACGGCTCGGCAAGAAAATCAGATGTCACAGGATCTATCGCTTCCATGGGTGGAGACAATCTCCGTGAAATCGCATCAGGAGATTTCACCCATTCTCTCAACGGTAGGGTTGCAGGAGTCCAGATGACCCAGACTTCTTCACGTCCTGGCGCGAGCATGGAAATCCGTATCAGGGGCGACCGCTCCCTTTCGGCTTCCAATGATCCTCTCATCGTTCTCGATGGCGTTCCTTTCATGGGGTCCCTCTCGGATATCGCAACCGGTGATATCAAGAGTATGGATATCCTTAAGGACGCATCCTCAACAGCTATTTACGGATCCAGGGGTGCGAACGGCGTTATCCTAATAACTACATACAAAGGAGTCTCAGGACAGGAACCAAAGGTCTCCTTCAACAACTACATCGGCTTCAAGAAGGCTATCAAGTACCCCATGATGAGCGGCCCCGATTACGTGAAATTGCGTAATGCCGCCGGCAAGTTCACAACGAAAGTCGGATTCGAGGACGAGAGCCTCGACATTGATTGGCAGGATCTTTTCTACCGTACCGGTATCGTCCACAACCACGAACTCAGCGTGGTCGGAGGAACAATGAAAGGCAGCTACCGTTTCGGTGTATCCTATTATAAAGATGAAGCTGTGGTCCCTACACAAGACTATGACCGAATCTCCCTCAACGGCAGTCTTGACCAGAATCTCAAGGACTGGCTCAAGATCGGTTTTTCTACCAATACGAACTACAATAAGAGCCACGGAAACCAGCTTGGCCTCTATGGTATTCTTCAGCTTTCTCCCATCCTCAATCCCAAGGACAAAGACGGCAACGATCTTGTACGCTCCAGCATGCCGTTGGATGACGTATGGATCATGACCAGGAAGAACATTGAGGACTACAGCGACCGCTGGGTCAGCGAGAGCTTCGGCTTCGGTTCTTATAATAC
>DBWN01000018.1:8642-20655 GCA_002308935.1 Bacteroidales bacterium UBA1237
AGCAACAAGAGCGGCAACTTCACTGGCAAGGGTGTCAACAGCTTCGACCTCTATAATCCCAACAGTGCCAGCATCAGCCAGAACGAGACCAAGAACTGGACGACTGAAAGCCTTGTTACCTTCGACAGGACATTCGCCGAAAAACACCATCTCAATGCTGTCGCGATGTTCTCGGCCGAGCAGACCACTTATATCCAGAACGGTCTGTCAGCCCGTAACATCCCCAACGAGCAGTTCCTTTACTACAACCTCGGGCAGTCACTGGCAGAGGACATAACAGTAAGGCCTGACGCCTCCAATTACTGGCAGGCGGGACTCATTTCCTACATGGGCCGTCTTATGTACAGCTATGCTGACAAATACATGGTTTCAGCCGCTGTCCGTTCAGACGCTTCATCAAGACTGGCCAAAGGTCATCAGTGGCATACATATCCCGCCGTCTCATTGGGTTGGAACCTTCACAATGAGCCCTTCATGGAGGGTGCGAAAGGTTGGCTTGATGAACTGAAGTTCCGTGCAGGTTATGGAGAAACGTCCAACCAGTCCATCAACCCTTACCAGACCCTCGGTTCTCTCGGAACACGTCCTTACAACTTCGGTGACGCTTATTCCACCGGTTATTACGTGTCCACTCTACCCAACTCTGAACTCGGATGGGAATACTCCAACACCTGGAACTTCGGTTTGGATTTCGGTTTCCTCAGCGGACGCATTTCGGGATCCATCGAGTATTACAGCCAGAACACCCACGATATTCTCCTCAATCTGAATCTCCCTTCAACAGCCGGAGTAGGCAGCTATACGGCCAATATCGGAAACACCCGTAACCGTGGAGTCGAATTCTCCATCAACGGAACCATCATCGACAGCGCCGATTGGAAGTGGGATGCAGGAATCAACATCTATGCGAACCGCAATAAACTCGTTTCCCTGGCTTCAGGTCAGGAAGAGGACCGCGGTAACCGCTGGTTCGTCGGGATGCCTATAAACTGCCTCTATGACTACGAGTACGACGGTCTGTGGCAGAAGGGCGAGGAAGAGCTGATGAAAATCCTTGAGCCCGGTGCACAGCCTGGTGACATCAAGGTCAAATACCACGGTGAGTACAAGGACGGTAAGCCTGTCCGCGCGATAGACGACAATGATATGGTACCTATCAATGCGGATCCCAAGTTCCTGGGCGGATTCAATACACGTCTCCAGTACAAGAATGTAGATCTCACGATTCTGGGCAATTTCCAGGCGGGCGGAATCCTGATTTCATCTCTGCATGGAAACAGCGGTTATCTCAACATGCTCTCAGGACGTCGTGGCCAGATAGATGTGGATTACTGGACAGAGTCCAACACCGACGCGAGATATCCTCGTCCGGGAGGCCTTCAGAGCAATGACAACCCCAAGTACGGTTCGACATTGTCATATTTCAACGGTTCCTTCCTCAAGATAAACACAATTACCCTCGGGTACAACTTTGACCGTATGGGTGTGGTCCGCCGCTTGGGAATAGACAAACTCAGGATCTACGCAACAGCACAGAACCCGTTCGTGTTCTTCTCGGACTTCCATCGCGAGTCCGGTCTTGATCCGGAACCTAACGCACGCGGTAACGAGCATCAGGCTGTTACAAGCTTCCTCCCTCGTCAGAAGGTTATCGGAACCAATACTCCGAATACCCGCAATTATCTTATCGGAATCAATCTCACCTTCTAATCAGTCTAGGATATGAAAAAGTTGACATATATTTCTTTAGCTCTCGCTGCCGCACTTTCACTTACCATGTCCTGCAGCAAGGTGCTTGATGAGCAGCCCCGTACTTTCTTCGAGCCGGGATTCTTCCAGACGGAAGCCGGTGTCGAAGGCGGACTGACAGCTCTTTACTCTTCTCTGCGATATCTTTACGGCCAAGCTTATTATTACAACATTAATACTACTGGCACTGACGAGGCGACCTATGGCCAGTCTGGTGACGGCAACTTCAAAGATGCCGACCTTTCTGGCATAGGTTCCCTCAACGCTTCTTCTGCAAGAAGCGATGTCCTTTGGAACACCGTGTTCCCTTACATAAACACAGCAAACGGCATCATTGAGAATGCTGAGTCTGTCGGTCTTTCAAATGCTCTTATCGCTGAGGCGAAGTTCTTCCGTGCATGGTACTATTTCCAGCTGGTGCAGACCTTCGGTGGTGTTCCTCTGGATTTGGGATCAGGAGAACTCGCTTTCAACAGCGCTCCTACCAGGGTCTCAACCAGGAATACCGTTCCTGAGGTTTACAATGCGATTTTCTCTGATCTTGTCACAGCTGTGGCGGATCTTCCCGAAAACCCCAGGGTTGTCGGCGGCGTCACAAAGACCGTCGCAAGGCTTGCGCTCGCAAAATCGTATCTTACTTTCGGTTGGTGGCTCGAGAATCCCAAAGGTATAGCGACCTATCCCCAGACCGACAGGAAAGATATCGCAGGTCATGACGCGAAATGGTATTACGAGCAGGCCCTCTCCGTTTGCGAAACAGCTATTTCCAATCCTGGTCCTTATGGCCTTTGCAATACATACCGTGAAGTCAATCTTGCTCAAAATGACCGTAACAAGGAAATCCTCCTCTGGGCGGACCATACCGAGAAGAGCGAGTTGTACAACGGTGCAAGCTTGGGTTACAGCAGCGGTAACGCACCTGATAATTTCGCGGGCTGGATGATCAACTGGAACCATGGTACAGTAAACATCGGAGGTGTAGGATGCATCCAGAGAGAGGCTTGCCAGGAAATCGGACGTCCTTGGACACGTATGGCCCCGACTCATGAGGCTATAAAGGTCTTCACGAGCGGAGATGTCACCAAGGATTCCCGCTTCGATGGGACATTCACTTCAGCATATTACGGTAACTGGCAGAAAGCCGGAATAGACGCACAAAGTGTGACTGGCGCAAACGGGATCACTATCCCCAGGAACGGGCTCGTACTTTCTTTTGTACCGGAAGTCATCGAAGGAATCGTTTACCCTGACAAGCAGGACAACAACAATGGCGCGAATGTGGGAGCGGGAACCGTTCCCGGACGTGCCGACTATGTGTTCGACCTCAATGGATTCAGCCGCATCGCGTATCCCAGTCTTTGGAAGCTCGGCTGCTACCGAACTGACTATAACATAGAGTCCGCTCTCGGTTCCCCCAACGCAGCAAGCACACGTCCTTTCTCCATATTGAAGTTCTCAGACTTCTATCTTACCGCTGCAGAGGCCGCATTCAAGCTTGGGAACAATGCCAAAGCTAGAAGCAATATCATAGTTCTGCGTAAGCGTGCCGGTGTCTGGACTTGGAAGAACAGCGCCCGTGCAGAGTATAAAGCGGACTTCAGTTCAGAACTTGAAGCCGCAACTCCCGCAACCATCACTCTCGATTATATCCTTGATGAAAGGATGAGGGAGTTCTACGGAGAAGGTTTCCGTTGGTTTGATCTTGTCCGTACCCAGACATGGAAAGAACGCGCAGGCAGCTACACTATCAGTGGAAGTTCTTGGGGCGCACATAAACCTGAGAAGTTCTCAAGGACCATTGAAGACTACATGTATCTCCGTCCGATTCCTTCAGGTCAGCTGAAAGGAATGGAGATGACCGATGCGGAGAGAGCCGCATATCAGAATCCGGGCTATACTACAGACTAAATAATATATAACCTGACAGTTGATATATAATGGTATTTGTGACAAGGGGTTCCTCGAGATGAGGCGCCCCTTTTCTGTTGGCGCCCGGCCGTTCACAGAATATAAACAGCCGCCGTCGCCTAAATACAGCGATGGCGGTTGTCATTCCTACTGAAGTACTCTTGCTTATCTTACAGAGATGTCCTCCAATTCACCTTCCTTGTCATTGAGGAATCTGAATGCTTCCCCTTTGACCAGCCATGCGAAACCGAAAAGATGGAGAAGGAGGATTTCGATAAGCATCACGGAGAATCCGGGGGCTCCCAGGATCTTTGCGAGGACCAGCGCAATCTCGAATCCTATCATGCTCCAACCGCAGATACGGTATATCCTGTTGCGTATCTTTTTGCTTCTGGTGATCTTTTCTCCGGATTTTGTGAAGAGGAACAGGCTGTTGATGGCAATCATCAAGAAAAACAAACCGGCACACGCACCATGGATGATGTTGGAGGTTTCAATGGGGATCTGGAAAAAACCTACAGGCGTCCCTTCCGGAATCCAGCTCACTTTGCAAGGGAACAGGATTATCCCCAAACCGAATATCCCGGAAATGGAAGTGACTATATTGTCCCAGGAGTTGTATCCTATATATGAAATCAGCACCAGGCATGCCGGCGCCAGCACTCCGACGAGAGCCGGACTCTGGTAATAAGTCGCAGAGATGCTCCACCACCACTCGGAATTTGGATGGGCGGCTATGCCGGCGGAAAACAACGCCAGCCACGGAAGGATGACTCCCAGGAATCCGCAAAGGTTCCTCACGCGCATATACATCCTTCCCTCTTTGGTTGATTCTTTAGCCATGTTCGTAAGAGTCTATAATGATATTGGGCCAGAAAATATCTGTCCCTTAATAATTGACTTTCTTCCCGGGGGTTAGTCGGTTTTGGCTACTGAGCTTTTTGTAGAAGTTGTGCTTTCTCCTTTCTTTGCGGTAGCCTCTTCTACCTTTTCTGCAGGAACCTCTTCTTTAGAGTTTGTGGTTGTGCTCTTGCTTGTCTCAGTGTCCTGTGTTCCCGATACCGGCGGTTTGGGAACGATTACCACTTTGGATTTTGAAGGTTTACTGATTGTTGCCATGGTTTACGGGTTTTATTGTCTTTTCTTGTGTTTGCGTGAAGGGTGGCGGAATTCTTCAATGGCATCGATTCCCTCTTGGATGTCAGTGGTGTCGATATAACTTGACGGTAAGGCATACTGCGTAAGCCATTTGATCGAATAAAGGCCGTAGTCGGTCTTAAGGAAATTGCCGATGTCAATGATCCCGTCCATCGCGAACTGCTTGACAGTCCTTTCGTTTATTGTGCTTTCGAATTGTTCGTTCCTGGAGTCGATGTGCTTGTTCATGTTGGCTACTATGAATTCGCACGCATCATATGCACGTATGATCTTCATGGAAAGGGGACTGTTCCCTATTTTCTGGAAAAGAGAGGACATTTTCAGGAGCTCCAGCGCATCGTGGCTCAAGGTGATTGATGCGTCCGCGAAGATGATGCCGCTGTGGTAATTGATGGAGTCTACAGGACATTTCGCAAGATTCAGGCGGTGATCAAGAAGGTAATTGGCGGATTTGATCTCCTGGTTAAGGTATTCGGACATTGTGTTGATGTCTTCGATGTTCTTTGCAAGTTCCGAACTGACGAGATCCAGCGCATAATTCACTTCTTTCCTGTCTTGCACCTTGTCGATCCTGCCTTGTATCGCGAACGTGACCACGACACCAAGGATGATCGAGATGAGGCTGATGTTGAAGTTGATGATGATTTCCTTTATGCTCATAGGGGACGTATTTCCTTCAAAGTTAGTAATCTTTTCCAAATATGTCCAAGCGGGAGAGAATAAACGTCATAATTAGCATAAATAAGAAAAGAGGGGCGGAGGTCCCGTCCCTCTTGGATCACTGTTGGGAAAGTCTACTAGAGAGTTCCGTTCTCAGCAGCCTTCACCATGTTCTCGTTAGCGTAGATGTAGATTTCAACGCGGCGGTTCTGGGCCCTGCCTTCTGCTGTAGAGTTGTCAGCAACAGGAGAGTTGAATGAGAGTCCCTCTGAAGTGATGCGGCTTGCATTGATGCCTTTTCCTTTCAGGAAGTCAGCAACAGCGTTTGCCCTCTGGTTTGAGATTCTCTCGTTCACGGCTGCAGTACCGGTGTTGTCGGTATGTCCATAGATTGTGATGTCCGTGTCGGGTAGGTCTTTCATCTGGTTAGCGAACTCTGCAAGTTCTTTCTGTGATGCTGCAGAAAGGGTAGTTCCATTGGTAGGGAAAAGGATTCCGCTTCCGAAGGTCACCTTGATGGCCTCAAGACCATTGGCGTCCTTGACTGTTTCGACGGCTGCGTTCTCAAGTTCAGCGGCGAGTTCAGCTGCCTTCTGGTCCATCTTTTTGCCGATAAGAGCACCTGAACCGGCACCAACGGCTGTTCCGATGGCTGCTCCGATAGCGGCACCCTTGCCGTCCTTTCCGATGAGAGCTCCGAGTCCGGCACCGATTGCGGCACCAGCACCAGAACCGATGAGGGTTCCGCCTGCGGTTTTGCTCATATTACCGCACCCGGGGAGAAGAATGAGTGCGCACATGAAGATAGCTAAATACTTTTTCATAATCGCTTTCTGATAAATAGTTATAAAAAATGATGTTATTGTCTATCCGTGAGGATTGCAATCCGATGTAAAAATATTCTTTTTTGAGATTATTCACAAATTTTCTCGCAAAACACTTCAAGATGTATGCCTTTTTTAAAGATGGTTTTACCGTTGATAACAAGCTATAGAAAAAAGAGGTAACTTTGTTCTACAATAGATAAACAGAATGTCAGTGAAGACAATAAAGCATATCATTTTCGTTTCAGCCATGATGATGTCTGTTTCGTGTGGGGGAGACAAGGTCTCTGAGAGGCTTGACGGCCTGTTTTCCGGTCTTTTCCCCGATGATGCTCCCGGTGCTGCAGTGATAGTCGTCAGGAACGGCGAAACGGTTTTCGACAAAGGATACGGCTTGGCGAGGACCGATACGGGAGAGAAAATAACCGATTCCACTTTTTTCAACATCTGTTCGGTTTCCAAGCAGTTTTCCTCGGTGGCGCTTATGCTTTTGTCCGAGAGAGGGCTCCTTTCGCTTGATGATCCCGTCTCGAAATATTTTCCGGAATTCGAGGCTGATTTCTTTGACAGGATAACTCTCCGTCATCTTCTTTCACATACTTCCGGTATCCCGGACGTGAGGCCAAGAAATCAGGAGCAATGGGAAAAGTACATATCTGAGAACCCGACCGCTTTCTCTTCATTCAGGGACTTCGACAGGTTGTGTGAAGAGGATGAGTCATGCAGGTTCATGGTGCATCTGGATTCTCTGGCATTCGAACCCGGAACCGCTTACGAATACCAGAACCCGACATTCCAACTCATTCTGATGATAGTGGAAAAGGTTACGGGAGAGGATTTCGACACGTGGATGAGGAAGAACGTCTTTGATCCCGCTGGCATGGAAAATGCAGTTTATTTCGAGCCTGACCGGAGAATCCCTCAGATGGCGCACGGCTATATACTCAATGGCGAGGGAAAATGGGAAGAATGCGATTACGGGGAAGCCAATTTCTTCGGCACGAAAGCGGATGGCGGCCTGTACTGTTCTCCACTTGAATTCGTCAAATGGGATTACGCGCTTTATCACGACAAAGTGATGACGAAGGAATCTCGGGAAACCGTCCATACGCCCCGTATCGCTACAGACATCCCCGATACTGATTATGGATACGGATGGTTCATCGAGCATCACCCTTCAAGACCTGTGAAGATTTATCATACGGGAGATAACGGAGGATTCCTCATCTTTGAGGGACGATTCCCGGAAAAGGACCTCTTCTACCTGATTTTCGCAACTCATCCCGAATGGGACAGGGAAGGAACCGTAGAGAAGGTGGACAGGATTTTTGAAGAGGAAGGTTGGATATAGCTTAAATTATTATAAATCAACAGAAATGAAACTATTCAAATTGTTTGTATCAGCGCTCGCCGTATCAGCGATGTCGCTTTTCGCCATCCCTGTTTCCGCACAGGGCGGATGGGGAACCCTGGCTTTGCTCAAGGGCCAGACAAGAGTCAATTGTTCGTTTGATTATTCGGATTCAGTCATACAGGCCAAAACTGAAGAGCAGTTCTCCGCCGAAGAACCCAATTGGGGGCTTGCTCAGGAGGAAGTCGCAGAGAAGTTCTACCAGGAGTTCAACAACAGGGTATTCAAGGCGAATGTTCCTGTCGCCGTGGGTTCTTTCCCTGAGGCTGATGGTTATACCCTCTGCATAAAGCCTTCGAACATCCTTCGTAACGGAAACTTCGTCGGAAGAGTGCTTCTTTTGGACGCTTCAGGAGAAATTCTGATGGATGTCCCGATCAAGGCAAAAGGTGGCGTTTTCGGTTCATTCTGGAACCTGCTCGGAGACGGTATGAAAGACGCCGCGAAGACTGTAGCTTACAGATACATGGATTTCGCCAGGTAATCAACAGTCCGAAAAACAATAAAGGAAGGAGCCCATCAAGACAGTGCCTGATGGACTCCTTTATTTTTCCCGAAGGTGGAGAATGCTTATTGCATCTGCCTCAACCTTACGTCGATATCGGGGAGCTGCCCGGGGATTCCGGTGAGATCGGTCTGGCTCGAGTGGTAGGGAATGAGCACCTTGGGCTTGAACATGTTGGCGGCGTTAACGCACTGGTCCGGGGTCATTGTGTACGGCTGGTTGACCGGGAGGAAAGCCAGGTCAATGTCTTTGAGATTAGCCATTTCGGGGACATCCTCCGTGTCTCCGGCGGCATATAACCTGAAACCGTCAATGGTCAGGACATATCCGTTACCGTTGCCTTTCGGGTGGAATTGTTCTCGTCCCGGAGTGGTGTTGTAAGCGGGTACGGCTTCAAGGAGGATGTCCTTGGTCAACTGCCTTGTTTCGCCGTTACCTATGACTTCTCCATGCCCGATCATATCGCGGCTTTTCTTGTTGAGCAGAAGGACGGTCTTTTCGTCCGAGAGAACGAGGATCGTGGAATCATTCAGATGGTCTCCGTGCTCATGGGTGACCAGAACGAATTCCGCTTTCCCGAAGTCCGCGCCGTAATCCGTATGCTTGCCAAGATTCGCGACAGGGTCAATCTGTATTGTAGTTCCACGGTATTCGACCGCGATGCTTCCGTGCTTGATCAGGGAGACGTTGACGTAGTGCCCTCCAGGAGTCTTGAACGACTCGATCGGGTAGGGACCTTCGTGCTTGGGAGTGTTGCTGCTGCATGACATGGCCAGGGCAGATAAGAGTGTGAACATTAACAGGATTGCTTTTTTCATTGCGGGGATGTTTTGTTGCTCCGAAAGTTACGTCTTTTTTCCTTAAAGGCAACCGGGCATGACCGGAAAATGTTACAAAAAGATGTCATTCCGCCCTAATGTTGTTCCGAATCAACTTTTTGTCGTACGGATGTTCTGTAGTTTGCTGTGCGGGTTTGTTGTTTTTGTGCAAAGCAGTACCTTTGTTATGTTAATTGTCCCATTGAAGATAATATCAATCAACAATAAAACTTATGAAGAAAACCATCATCATGATTTGCGCTGCAGGAGCGGTTCTTTGCGGCTGCTCACAGAAGGATCCCCAGCTCGGGAAAGCTTCTGTGGACAAAGTGGTCAAAGCTATGACCCTCGAGGAAAAGGCTATGCTCGTCATAGGTACAGGAATGCAGACACCTGACAACGGTGCCAACGCAGTAGTCGGCAATTCTGCGGATCTTGTTCCCGGAGCAGCCGGCTCCACCAGGGCGATTCCCCGCCTGGGCATCCCTGCCATCGTTTTGGCTGACGGCCCTGCCGGACTTAGGATCAACCCCACCAGAGAGGGCGACGACGCCACATATTATTGCACCCATTTCCCTATCGGAACCCTTCTTGCTTCAACATGGAACCAGGAGCTCGTTGAGAGTGTAGGTGAGTCAATGGGAGAAGAAGTCCATGAGTATGGTGTCGATGTCTATCTTGCACCAGCTATGAACATTCACCGTAACCCCCTCAACGGCCGTAACTTCGAATACTATTCTGAGGACCCGGTGGTCGCAGGAAAGACCGCTGCCGCTTACGTCAGGGGCGTACAGAAGAACGATGTCGGAACTTCCGTCAAGCATTTCGCATACAACAACCAGGAGACCAACCGTACAGCCAATGACGCGAGGATCTCTCCCCGTGCCCAGAGGGAAATCTACCTCAAAGGATTCGAGATTGTTGTGAAGGAGTCCGATCCTTGGACAATCATGACTTCATACAACAAGCTTAACGGCACATACACTTCCCAGCGCCGCGACCTTGTCACCACTGTCCTCCGTGACGAGTGGGGATTCAAGGGAACCGTGATGACCGACTGGTACGGTGGAGACGATGCCGCTGCACAGATGCATGCCGGAAACGACATGATCCAGCCCGGAAGGCAGTCACAGTATGAGCAGATTATTGACGGTGTCAAGAACGGTACTCTCGATGAGGCTGATCTTGATGTCTGCGTCAAGAGGATTCTGAACCTCGTTCTCAGGAGCCCCAGGTTCAAAGGATACGCTTTCACAAACAAGCCTGACCTTACAGCCCATGCCGCGGTCACCCGTCAGTCCGCTCTTGAAGGAATGGTCCTTCTCGAGAACAAGAACGCCACTCTTCCTATCAAGGACGCCAAGAAAGTCGCCCTTTTCGGCTGCACCTCTTATGACTTCATCGCCGGCGGTACCGGTTCAGGAAATGTCAACAGGGCATATACCGTGTCTCTGCTTGACGGACTGAAGAACGGCGGGTTCAACGTGGATGAGAGCTTCAAGGACATCTACACCAAGTACATCGCTGATGAGACAGCCAAGGCTCTCAAGGCCAATGAAGGCGACCCTCTCGCTGCATTCCTTCCCGTTGCACGTCCTACCGAATACATCCCTTCTTCCGCCCAGATCGCATCAGCTGTCAGGAACAATGACATCGCGATCATCACTTATGGAAGGAACTCCGGTGAATTCCTTGACAGGACCCCTTCTGACTTTGAGCTCAGCGCTCAGGAGAAGACCCTCCTCAAGAACGTTTCCGACGCATTCCACAGGGCCGGGAAGAAGGTCATCGTGGTGCTTAACGTAGGCGGTGTCATTGAAACCGCATCTTGGAAGAACATTCCTGACGCTATCCTTCTTGCATGGCAGGCAGGTCAGGAAGGCGGTAACTCCGTCACTGATATCCTCACCGGCAAACAGAGCCCTTCAGGCAAACTCTCCATGACCTTCCCTGTGAACCTCATGGACCACGCTTCTTCCGCTAACTTCCCTATGGGTGGTGACACCAAGGTTTACTTTACCGAAAGAAGGGTCGACACTGGCGAAAAGGATGTTGACTATACCAACTATGAGGAAGGTATCTATGTGGGTTACAGGTGGTTTGACAAGCAGAACATGGCGGTTTCCTATCCTTTCGGATACGGACTCAGCTACACCACCTTCGGCTATTCAGATCCCAAGGTTTCAAATGACGGCACGACCATCACTGCCAATGTCACAGTCAAGAACACCGGTTCAGTCGCCGGCAAGGAGGTTGTCGAGCTTTATGTGACCGCTCCCGCTTCTTCTCTTGACAAGCCCGTCAAGGAGCTCAAGGCTTACGCAAAGACCAAGGCTCTTGAGCCCGGTGAAGAGCAGACCCTCACAATGACTTTCGCTACTGCTGACCTCGCTTCGTTCGATGAGTCCAAGAGCGCATGGGTTGTTGACGCCGGAACCTACAAGTTCCTCTTCGGTGCTTCTTCACGCGATATCCGCGGAGAGGCGACTGCAGAAGTCGCTGCTCAGGAGACAAAAGTCAACGACGTGCTTAAATAAGCCATATGGAAAATCCGGTTTTCTGGCCGGTTTCCTGTCAGAAATGACCTGATATAAGCGTCCTTCCTTTTACGGAGGGGCGCTTTTTGGTCAAAAATGGTTATATTTACAACCATAAAGAATTTAACAATGAAAAGAATCCTTTCTTCAACCATTGTCGCCCTTCTCCTTTTCGCCGGTTTTTCGGCTGCTGCACAGGATAAGGATGACCGCCGCGTAACAACCCCGAATTACGCTCTTGCCGAGAGATTCTCCGCGAAAGCCGTGAACAATATGGTCTTCTCGACCCAGATAGTCCCCAACTGGTTCAGGGATTCGGACAAGTTCTGGTATTCCTGGAAGACATCCGACGGTACGAAATATTACATTGTGGATCCTGCTGCCGGCACGAAGACTGAGCTTTTCGACATGGACAAGCTCGCCATGCAGCTTACAGAAATCGT
>DBWN01000191.1:0-4341 GCA_002308935.1 Bacteroidales bacterium UBA1237
TTCGGCAATATGACGAACGCCCCGGTAGCCGTCTCCCAGGTCAAGCAGAAATGCTTCGTCAAAGTCAACGAAGAAGGGGCTGAAGCCGCTGCTGTGACGTCAATATCCATGAGGCTCACTTCAGTCGCACGTCCTGATCCTCCGGTGCGGTTCTTCGTCGACCGTCCTTTCGTCTTCGCGATATATGACCGCCAAACGAAGGACATCTACTTCGAAGGATGCATGGTGAAGATAGAGGACAAGAACGTATGATATCCAAACTATTGACTTTTACACGAAATCCCATTGAAATGAAAAGGACAGTCATTTGCATAGCTGCCGCGTCTTTGTTTTTGGCCGCATGCGCATTCGCGGGGGACAACTCATCCTCCTCTGAAGCTTCTCCGGCTCAGGAAGTACAGGTGCGTCCTGGAATAGAGGTTCTGCGCTCAAGGAACTTTGAAGGCCTCAAAGGCAAAAAGGTAGGACTTGTCACCAACCCGAGCGGCATTGACCGGAACCTCCGTTCAACCATAGACATTCTGTATGAAGCACCGGGCGTGGAGCTCGTGGCTCTCTATGGCCCCGAACACGGGGTGAGGGGAGACGCATATGCCGGAGACAAGGTGGAGGACACCACTGATCCCGCGACAGGCGTTCCCGTGTTCTCGATTTTCGGCGCCACAAGGGAACCTTCCCCTGAGATGCTGAAAGGTGTGGATGTTGTCGTCTATGACATCCAGGATGTAGGAACACGCTCATATACCTTCATCAGCACCCTCGGTCTTGTGATGAGGGCATGTGCGAAGCAGGGCATCGAGGTGATGGTCCTTGACCGTCCCAACCCTCTGGGAGGAGAGAAGGTCGAGGGCAACTATGTCGAGGATGGTTATTATTCGTTCGTGAGCGAATTCAAGATCCCTTATGTCTACGGTCTTACTGTCGGAGAACTGGCCATGCTCATCAATGAAGAAGGTCTTAACTGCGGGCAGAAAGGGAACGAACCGGCCCTCAAGTGCAAGCTCACTGTAGTCCCTATGGAGGGATGGAAGAGGGACATGACCTATATCGACACCCGCCTTCCTTGGGTGCTTCCTTCCCCGAACATCCCTTATCCCCAGTCGGCCATCGACTATCCTTCCGCCGGAATCTGCGGAGAGTTCAACGACTACCTGAACATCGGTGTCGGATACACCCTCCCGTTCGAGACTTTCGCTGCGGAGTGGGTGGACGCCGACAAACTCAAAGCGAAACTTGACGGTTACGGTATTCCCGGGGTTTCTTTCCGGACTATCCATTATAAGCCGATTTCCGGTCCTTGGCAGGGCAAACTACTGCATGGTGTGCAGTACAGCTATACCGATTACGCGAAAGCGACTTTGACCATGACCCAGTTCTATGTGATGCAGGCGGTGGGTGAATTGTATCCCGAGAAAAACCCCTTCAGGATATCTCTGGGGCGCAATAACATGTTCGATCTCGTTTGTGGTACGGATTATGTAAGAGTAGAATTTGAAAAGAGGCAGAAAGTGGAAGACATCCGCGGATATTGGATGAAAGACGTGGAGGACTTCAGAACCCTCTCGAAAAAGTACTACTTATATTATTAACAATTTAAAGCGTGTCGGTTATGAGAAATTCAGTTTATACAGCTCTCGCTTCGGCGATCGTAGCTGCCCTGATCATGCTTCCTGCAGATCTCTCAGCACAGGCCCGGCGCACTGGTTCGTCGGGGTCCTCGACTAATACAACTTCTTCTTCCTCCTCTTCTGTGAGAAGATCAAGTTCGGCCTCCTCGAGCTCTTCCTCTGCTACGCGTTCCACCGGAAGTTCTTCTTCCTCTCAGGTACGCCGTTCCAGCGGAAGTTCTACTTCGTCCAGTTCTGCGGTCAGGAACAACTCTTCGAGCTCTACGAGCGCGGCGAGACCTTCCAGCTCCGCTTCAAGATCTACGACAACCTCGCCCTCTTCTTCCACTCAGGTAAGAAGGAGCACAGGTTCTACCAACAACACTTCTGGAACTGCCCGTTCTTCCAGCAGCTCCGCTACCAGGTCCACCACGACCGCACCTTCTACATCTACTCAGATTAGAAGAGGCAGCGGAACTACTAACAACAGCTCTACTACCAGAAGCACAAACGAAAGTTCTTCCTCACAGGTGCGTCGTTCCACCGGTTCAGGAAACACTTCCACTTCCAGCACCGGCTCTGCCGTACGCCGCTCAACTACCGGTAACTCCGGCAGCACGGCTAACCAGAACCCCGGTACTCAGGTCCGTCGTTCCACTTCCGGAACTTCTTCTTCCGGCAATGCGACGACCCAGACTGCCCGTAACGTACGCTCTACCAACAGTTCTGCTCAGAACGTCCAGAACGGTGGCGACAACGCTGCCGTAAGGTCCAACACCAATGTCACCAGAAGGGGTCTCACGACCATCACTGATGACATGAAGAACAACACGCAGAGCGCACCGAACGCCGCTCCTGGCGGCAACATGGCACCCCGTTACGATGACTTCCGTATCAATAACCACAATGTTGAGAGGATACATCCTCGCGAGAGGGACTACATCCCCTACACCAGACCTGGTCATTTCTACGGACCCGACCCTCACTATTTCGGATTCAGGATCCATTCGCTTCCTCCCCGTTACAGGAAGGTCCACTACTACGGGTTTGACTACTATGTGTTCAACGATATCTACTACAGGCCTTACCGTGGGTACTACGTTATCTGCAGACCTCCTGTAGGAGTGATCATCGCCAATGCGATAAGGGACGCGGTCTTCGCACCTGTCCGCTTCGCTTACTACCACAGCGTCTACAGGACGTATTCCGGATGGGATTCGTACAGCAGGTACATTGACCAGCAGAACAGGATCATTGCCGAAAACAATGCCCTGATCGCCCGTCAGAACAGCATGCTTGCGATGAACACCACTTCCGCACAGTCCTCCTATGAGATCGCTAACCGCCTCGGCCTTGCGCAGAGCTACGCTTATGCGAACCAGGAGTACTACTACGACGACGGTGTGTTCTACATCCTCAACGCCAAGGGCCGTTACGAGGTCATCGTACCTCCGGCTGGAGCACTTGTGGATGAACTTCCTGAAGACTACGACACCCTCACCCTCGGCGGGACCGAGCTCTACAGGGTCGATGATACAGTCTACAGGGTAGTGATGGTCAGCGGACGTCCCTGCCTCGAGGTACTCGGACAGATGTACGGCGACATGGCTCGCAGGTACAACGTTCTCTACAACTAGTAAGGATTCGGGAATCAGCCGAAGATGAGGTGGAATATCCTCTCCAAAGGCTCAAGTTCTCCTGAAGATATAAGTTCGATGTCGGGTTCCGGAAGGAGCCCGGCATTTTTTGTGCCATGGCCGAGGGCTTCTTCTTCAGCGAGCCGGATGACGGCCGAAAGCGCTTTGGTGGCTTTGCCTTCACCAAGAAGGCCTTCCTGCACCATGACGTAGATAAGATGCCTTGCGACAGCTGGCGCGGGATCTATGAACTTCACGCCTTCGCCGGCGACTTTTTTCATCGTGTCCAGAAGGAAGGGGTAGTGTGTGCATCCGAGCACTATAGTGTCCGCCCCTTCATCAAGTAATGGAATCAGGCTTTCTCTTACTGTCTTTTCAGCTTTCTCTCCTGAGAGCTCTCCGTTCTCTACCAGTTCGACGAAACCTTTTCCCACATGCTCGACGATTTTGCAGCCTTCTTCGTAATTGCCCTTTGTCGTGAGATACTTCGAACCCTTCAGAGTGCCGGCAGTAGCAAGCACTCCGATAACACCGCTTCTTGTACCGAGAGCGGCGGGCTTCACGGCAGGCTCCATACCTATGAACATGACATGGTCTGTGCGGCCATCAGTGAGAGAAAGGACTTTATGGCGTACATTGGGATTGGACCTGTCGGAATATTCTTCGCGAAGAGTGGATATTGCAGCCGCCGTGGCCGTATTGCAGGCGACGACGATTATTCCGGCTCCTTTGGAAAGCAGCAGTTCAGTTATCTCCCTGCATCTTGAAATGATGTAATCCGCGGTCTTGTCGCCATAAGGGCAAAAAGCATTGTCGGAATAATAAATATACTGTTCGTCCGGAAGAAGGCGGACGATTTCACGGAGGACGGAGAGTCCGCCCTCACCGGAGTCGAATATTCCGATCTTTGCCATTGGGAGGAGTTGTTTATAGTGCAAATATAGCGGATTATTCCGGTATTGTGTCCATCTTGACCCAATCTGGCTCAATCAGCACATTCCTTCTTACAATTTTAAATCAATTGATGCGGATAATGTGATAATTCATTATTGTTTTGTCGGTTTTTGTTCATATCTTTGAGTGCAATTGATAACACT
>DBWN01000191.1:4397-5182 GCA_002308935.1 Bacteroidales bacterium UBA1237
GTAGTGGCCTTTCTCGGGAAGCAGCCTTCCGATTTCACCAGGGAAGATATGCTCCATTTCATAGAAGGCAACGGGATAAGAATGATAGATTTCATGTACCCCGCTGAAGACGGGAGGGTGAAGACCCTCAATTTCACGGTCAACAGCATGGCCTATGCGGAAACCGTTCTCTCCGAAGGGGAGAGGGTGGACGGGTCTAGCCTGTTCCCCTCATTCGTCGAAGCCGGCAACTCCGACCTTTATGTGGTGCCAAGGTACAGGACGGCTTTTGTCGACCCGTTCTGTGAGATTCCGACTCTGTGTTTCCTGTGCTCATATTTCGACCGTGACGGGAAGCCTTTCGACTGTGCCCCTCATGAGACTCTGATGCGTGCGGAGAGGGCGTTCGAAAAGAGCACCGGAATGTCATTCGAAGCCATGGGTGAGCTGGAGTATTACGTGATTACTGATTATGATGAGCTCTTCCCTGCGACTGACCAGAGAGGGTATCACGAGTCAGAGCCTTTCTCGAAGATGAACGATTTCAGAAGGGAATGCATGGATTATATCGCCAAGACCGGCGGACAGATCAAATATGGACACAGTGAAGTGGGAAACTTCACTCTCGGGGACAAGATCTATGAGCAGAATGAGATCGAGTTCCTGCCCTGTCCCGTTGAGACCGCAGCAGACCAGCTGCTTCTTGCCAAATGGGTGATAAGGAACTTGGCTTACAGGTACGCTCTTGACGTTACTTTCGCTCCGAAGATAATAGTAGGAGAGGCGGGATCCGGAATGCATATCCA
>DBWN01000177.1:0-4396 GCA_002308935.1 Bacteroidales bacterium UBA1237
CTTATGCAAGCGGGAATAAGGGATATACTTATTATCAGTACCCCTTATGACCTTCCCGGATTCCGCAGGCTCCTTGGGGACGGCAGTGACTATGGAGTGAACTTCACATATGCGGAACAGCCTTCTCCGGACGGTCTCGCCCAGGCTTTCATAATAGGTGAGGAGTTCATAGGAGACGATTGCGCTTGCCTTGTCCTTGGAGACAACATCTTCCATGGAGCCGGATTCAATAACCTCCTAAGGGATGCTGTAGCGGATGCTGAGAATGAAGGCAAAGCCACAGTGTTCGGATACTGGGTGAGCGATCCGGAAAGGTATGGTGTCGCTGAATTCGATTCTGAAGGCAACTGCCTCAGCATAGAGGAGAAGCCGAAAGAGCCAAAATCCAATTACGCGGTAGTGGGACTGTATTTCTATCCGAACAAAGTCGTTGATGTGGCGAAGCACATCAAGCCCTCATCCAGAGGTGAACTCGAGATAACCACGGTGAATCAGGAGTTCCTTCATGATGGGGAACTCAAGGTCAGGACTCTCGGTCGTGGATTCGCTTGGCTTGATACAGGAACCCATGACTCTCTAGCGGAAGCCACTGCATATATCGAGACTATCGAGAAGAGGCAGGGCCTCAAAGTCGCATGTCTTGAGGATATAGCTCTCAGGATGGGATGGATAACCCCCGACAAGATGAGGGAAGTCGCCAAGCCTATGCTCAAAAATCAGTACGGACAGTATCTGATGAGAATGGCCGATGAAGCCGAAAAGACCGGCAAACACAGTATCGTTGACCTTTGACAATACCCGATATGGAAGTCATTCAAACAGGAATCCCCGGAGTGGTGATAATCGAACCCAGGGTGTTCAAAGACCCGAGAGGATACTTCTTCGAATCTTATTCGCAGCGTGAATTCGACCTTAAAGTGAGGCCTGTCGTATTTGTGCAGGACAACCAGAGCATGAGTTCTTACGGTGTGGTCCGTGGCCTTCATTTCCAGAAAGGGAGATTCTCCCAGAGCAAGCTCGTGAGGGTCGTTGAAGGGGAAGTGCTTGATGTCGCTGTGGACATAAGGAAGGGCTCTCCCACTTTCGGAAAGCATGTCGCCGTGGTCCTCAACGCTGAGACCCACAGGGAACTTTTCATCCCGAGGGGCTTCGCTCACGGATTCGCAGTCCTTTCTCCGACAGCCGTGTTCCAGTACAAGTGCGACAATTTCTACGCACCGGCTAGCGAAGGCGCTATAGCTTGGAACGATCCTTCCCTCGGGATAGATTGGAAGATCCCGTCAGAAGAAGTCATTTTATCTGATAAGGACAGCCGCCATCCTCTTCTGAAGGACGCGGAATCCCTCTTTGACTACTCAATAGACTATTATTCGGAATGACCATACTTGTTACAGGAGCCAACGGACAGCTCGGTATGGAGATGAGGACAGTCTCCGTAAACAGCCGCGACAGATACATTTTCTCTGACATCAATGACATCCCTGGTGCAGAGACTCTGAAACTCGACATCACTGACAGGAAAGCTGTATTGGACCTTGTCCGGAAGGAGGAAGTCAATGCCATCGTCAACTGCGCCGCATACACTAACGTTGACGCCGCCGAGGACAATGAATCTTTGGCTGAACTTCTCAATGCTACTGCAGTGGGTAACTTGGCAGCTGCAATGAAAGAGGCTGGAGGACTGCTTGTCCACATTTCTACGGATTACGTCTTCGGCCAGGAACCGTATAACATCCCTTGCAGGGAAGACTGGAAGGGAACTCCTACCGGTGCTTACGGAAGGACAAAACTCCATGGAGAAGAGGCTATAATGGCTTCCGGGTGCGACCATATAATAATAAGGACGGCATGGCTATACAGTGAATACGGAAAGAACTTCGTGAAGACCATGCTTTCCCTGACAGGGTCCAAACCTTCACTTAAAGTAGTCTTCGATCAGGTCGGAACTCCCACTTATGCGCTCGATCTTGCGAATACCATATATTATATATTGGAAGGAAGAAAGTGGGAAGGCAACTGTGGAGTCTATCATTTCAGCAATGAAGGTGTCTGCTCATGGTTCGACTTCACCAAGATGATAGCCCTTTATTCGGGCAATACTGAATGCGATGTCCAGCCCTGCCACAGTGACGAGTTCCCCAGCAAAGTCAAAAGGCCTTCATATTCCGTTCTGGACAAGACCAAGATCAAGGAAACCTTCGGAATAAAGATCCCTTATTGGACAGATTCCTTGAGGAAGTGCATGTCCAATATGGGTGTGCTGAAATAGATCTTCATCCACGAAATACCACAACGATGTATCCCGACCTTATGGCCGGGATAAGTTGTAATATTGCCATTATTTGTCAAGAATTCCGACGGTTTGACTGGATCAGCTCTATTTCTGAAACGTTTTAATCGTCAGTGTGTCGTTTAATTCCGCATAAAAATTATTAAAACCATTGCCGTAAAAAATTATCCTTCTACTTTTGACCGGAGGAAAAAGAAAGGGCGGATGAGGGAAGATTCAGGCGTTTACACACATTCTTTTCTTCCTTTGACAACAATACGACATTATGAGAAATAGAATTCACATATTCTCACAGAACATGAATCAGAATTCCTGGAATCAGCAGATTCCGGGAGTTTCCCCGTTCGTGATACCAGCCTTGCGGCGATAATAATTCGGAAACTCCTTAGAAAAACAGATGAGGCTGGTCCGGGTGGACTAGCCCCTTTTATTTTATAAACGGTAACGCATTATGGACAGAATTGATTTAGTGAAAGAATCCTTCGTCAGGAAGATCGTTCCGGCTGATGTCCCCGCAGCCAAGACTTCGGAATATTTCAGCGAACTGGTCTTCGACCGCAACAAAATGCACAAGTATCTTGATGCGCAGAGTCTGGCCTCCCTTTTGGCCTGCATCGAAGGCGGTCAGCCTCTTGACAGAAAGACAGCTGACGGCGTGGCTTCCGGGATCAAGGAGTGGGCAATGGAACATGGCGCCACCCATGTGACCCACTGGTTCCAGCCCTTGACGGAAGGAACTGCGGAAAAGCATGATTCCCTTATCGACTATGACGGAAAAGGCGGCGTGATTGAAACATTCGACGGAAAGATGCTGGCCCAGCAGGAGCCTGACGCCTCTTCTTTCCCTAGCGGAGGAATACGTGCGACATTCGAGGCCCGTGGATATACCGCTTGGGATCCTACTTCTCCGGTCTTCATTCTGGACGACACTCTGTGCATACCGACCGTGTTCATATCCTATACAGGCGAGGCTCTGGACTATAAGACTCCTCTCAAAAGGGCATTGAAAGCGGTCAGTGACGCTGCCGTTCCTATCTGCCGTTGGTTCGACCCTTCTGTAAAGAAGGTCTACTCATATCTGGGATGGGAGCAGGAATTTTTTCTCGTCGATGAAGCCCTATATGCAGCCCGTCCTGACTTGATGATTACAGGGAGGACCCTTTTCGGACACAATTCCTCCAAGAATCAGCAGCTGGATGACCATTATTTCGCAGCCATTCCGCCCAGGGTGTCTGCCTTCATGCGGGATCTGGAAGTGGCAGGACACAAACTGGGCATTCCGCTGAAGACCCGTCACAACGAGGTGGCTCCCAACCAGTTCGAACTCGCTCCCATCTTTGGAGAAACAAATCTTTCCAATGACCAGAACCAGATTGTGATGAATCTGATGAACAGGCTTGCCCGCAAGCACGGTTTTGTCGTGCTTCTGCATGAGAAACCTTTCGACGGGGTCAACGGCTCCGGAAAACACAACAACTGGTCCCTGGGCACGGATACAGGTGTCCTGCTTATGGCCCCCGGCAAAGATTCAAAAGGGAACCTGCAGTTCATCACATTCTTCGTCAATGTCCTTGCTGCCGTCCAGAAACACAATGCTCTCCTGAAAGCGTCCATCGCTACCGCTACCAACGCCCATCGTCTGGGTGCCAATGAGGCTCCGCCGGCTATCGTTTCAGCCTTCCTCGGGCGTACGATGACAGAGGTGCTCCACAAGCTGCTTGAAGTACCTTCAGATACTCCCATCGAGATAGCAGGAAAGAAGGGTAAGAGCCTCGGCCTTGTCGAGATACCGGAAATCTTCGTGGACAATACTGACCGCAACCGTACTTCTCCTTTCGCTTTCACCGGCAACCGTTTCGAATTCCGGGCTGTAGGATCTTCAGCGAACTGCGCCGGTGCGATGACTACCCTCAATGCGGCAGTAGCTGAGCAGCTTCTCATATTCAAGGAGATTGTCGACAAGGAAGTCGCTTCAGGGAAAGCCCTCAATGTCGCCATAATGGATTCCTTGAAACCAATTATCAAATCCATACTCGGGGTCGTCTGCTTTGACGGCAACGGCTACACGGAAGAATGGAAGAAAGAAGCCGAAAGAAGGGGACTTGA
>DBWN01000177.1:4512-7336 GCA_002308935.1 Bacteroidales bacterium UBA1237
GTTCAGATTGAATCCCGTGTGATGGTAAGGATGGCATTGAACCATATCATCCCGGCTGCACTGGAATACAAGACCAAGCTTCTTAAGGAAGTCTCTCTCTCGAAGGATATCTACGGTAGTCTCACCGGTTGTGATACTGAGATGGCTATCCTCGAGGATATCAACAAATACATCGCTGATGTCAGGGACAAAGCCGTTGCTATGAAGCAAGCCCGCAAGAAGGCCAATGTCATTGCAGACGATTACGAGAGGGCCCTTGCATACCACGAGATAGCTGAAAGTTTCCCGGCATTGCGCAAGCCTATCGACAAGCTGGAAGAGATCGTTGACAACAAGATGTGGCCTCTGCCCAAGTACAGGGAACTTCTCTTCATAAGTTAGTCCAGTCATTTACAATCAACTGCGTCCGGACGCATCCGGATTATCGAAAAACAGATACGCATATGAGCATAGGATTGTACGATCCGGCATACGAACACGATGCCTGCGGAGTGGGAATGGTTGTCAATATCCGCGGCGACAAGACTCACGAGCTTGTGGACAAGGCTCTGACGGTCCTCGGAAATATGAGCCACAGGGGAGCTGAAGGTGCGGACGGGAAATCCGGTGACGGAGCCGGCATCATGGTCCAGATTCCCCATGAATTCATTCTGCTGCAAGGAATTCCCGTACCGGAAAAAGGCCGATACGGGACAGGCCTTGTCTTCCTGCCGAAAAACAGGACCCGCCGAGAGGAGATTCTCTCAGATATCGCGCTGGAAGTCGAAAAAGAGTCTTGCCGCCTGATGCACGTCAGGGATGTGCCTGTCAAATCCGGATGCTTGGGTGAAGCGGCAGCGGAGAGCGAACCCTTCATCTGCCAGATATTCGTCACCAGTGATGAATACATCGAAGAGGGGGACCTTGAACGTAAGCTCTATCGCATCCGCAAGCATGTGGAACACGGAGGAAGCGCTTGCTACATATGTTCCCTTTCCACCCGCAATATCATCTATAAAGGAATGCTGACCAGCCGTCAGCTCCGTGAATATTACCCTGACCTTGTCAGCCCGTGGTTCACGAGCGCGATGGCGATCGTCCATTCCCGCTTCTCGACGAACACCTTCCCTCAGTGGAGTCTCGCCCAGCCTTTCAGAATGCTTTGCCACAATGGCGAAATCAATACCATCCGTGGCAACCGCAGTTGGATGTTGGCAAGGGAGAGCGTCCTGGGGTCGGGCGCTCTCGGTGACATCAGCGACCTTACTCCTATAGTCCAGCCGGGAATGAGTGATTCCGCCAGCCTTGACAACGTACTGGAGTTTCTGGTAAGGAGCGGGATGAGCCTGTCACAAGCAGTGTCAGTACTTCTTCCAGAGAGTTTCGACGGGACCAATCCCATATCGGAAGACCTCCGGGCATTCTACGAGTACCACTCCATCCTTATGGAACCATGGGACGGCCCCGCCACTGTACTGTTCAGCGACGGTCGTTTCGCCGGGGGTATTCAGGACAGGAACGGTCTTCGCCCGGGACGCTATACTATTACCAAAAGGGGCTTTCTGGTCCTTGCGAGCGAAGTCGGCGTCCTTGATTTCGATCCCACTGAAATCGCCTGCAAAGGACGCCTTGAGCCGGGGAAGATGTTGCTTGTGGACACCAAAGAAGGGCGTATCTACCAAGATTCCGAAGTAAAGGAGAAACTCTCCTCCGCCTACCCCTACCGACAGTGGCTTTCCTCCGGAAGGATACAGCTTGAGGACCTCCACAGCGGAAGGAAGATAGAGCATGACGAGGCTGAACTCCTTCGGAAGGAACTGCTTTTCGGGTTCACGGAGGAGGATGTCAACAGCATCCTCGTCCCGATGTGCCTGAAAGGGGTGGAGCCGACCTCGTCTATGGGAAACGATACACCTCTTCCTGTACTTTCTGAACGCCCCCAGAGTTTATTCAACTATTTCCGGCAACAGTTCGCCCAAGTGACGAACCCTCCCATCGATCCCATAAGGGAACATATGGTAATGTCCCTTTTCGAGTATATCGGCAGGGTCGGCACCGGAATCCTCACCCCGGACGGAGACAACTGCAAGATGGTAAGGCTGCCTCACCCCATATTGACCAATACGCAACTGGACCTTCTTTGCAACATCCGTTACAAAGGGTTCAAGACCGAGAAACTCCCGATCCTCTTCGAAAAAGCCGATACCCGGAAACAGGCCGGAGAGAATCTCCGCAAGGCTCTTACGGTGCTTTGCAGAAAGGCTGAACGTTGTGTCGATGAAGGTGTCAACTATATTGTCCTTACTGACAGGGATGTCGACGCGGAAAATGTCCCCATCCCGTCTCTTTTGGCTGTAAGTGCTGTACATCATCATCTTATCAATGCCGGCAAGAGGGTACAGACTGCACTTATCGTAGAAAGCGGCGAAATCAAGGAGACCATGCACGCTGCACTTCTTCTCGGTTACGGAGCCTCGGCGATCAACCCTTATATGGCGTTTGCGGTGATATCGAGCCTGGCACATGGGGGCAAGATCCAACTCAACTACTCCTCGGCCAGATCAAACTACATCGAGGCCATGAAGAAAGGGCTCCTGAAGATTATGGCCAAGATGGGTATCTCCACTATCCGCTCATACAGAGGCGCGAAGATCTTCGAGAGCATCGGTCTTGAAGACGGTCTCCTCAGGGAATATTTCGGGACCGAACGCTCCTCTGTCGGTGGTATCGGCCTTGAAAACATAGCTTACGATTCGGTACGTTTCCATACGGGTGCGTTCTTCCGTGCCCCGGAAATCCCATTCCTTCCTTATGACGGAATGTTCCATTACAGGAAGGACGGTAT
>DBWN01000177.1:7442-11169 GCA_002308935.1 Bacteroidales bacterium UBA1237
CTGGATTTCAGACCCGCCCCTATAGACATTTCCGAGGTGGAACCGGAGGAAAGCATAATGAAGCGTTTCGTCGTGAGCGCCATGAGTTTCGGTGCACTGAGCATTGAAGCCCATGAAGCCATAGCATTGGCCATGAACCGTATAGGATCCCGTTCCAATACTGGTGAAGGAGGAGAGGATTCCGAGAGGTACGTTACCGAAGTGGACGGGGTCTCGCTTTCCAGCAAGACAAAACAGGTCGCTTCCGGACGTTTTGGCGTCACTACCGAATACCTCGTCAATGCCCAGGAAATCCAGATCAAGATCGCTCAAGGCGCGAAGCCGGGCGAGGGCGGGCAACTGCCCGGATTCAAGGTCAATGAAATCATCGCCAAGACCCGTAACTCCATTCCCGGGATTTCGCTGATTTCCCCCCCGCCTCACCATGACATCTATTCCATAGAAGACTTGTCCCAGCTCATCTTTGACCTGAAGAACGTCAACCCCTCTGCGGCAATCTCAGTGAAACTGGTCTCTGAGAGTGGAGTGGGCACGATAGCTGCCGGAGTCGCGAAGGCAAAAGCCGATCTTATCGTGATTTCTGGAGCGGAAGGTGGAACCGGAGCATCTCCGTCCTCCTCCATGCGTTTCGCCGGAATCAGCCCCGAGATAGGTCTGTCTGAGACGCAGCAGACTCTTGTGCGCAACGGTCTCCGCGGGACAGTGCGTCTGCAGGTCGACGGACAACTGAAGACAGGAAGGGATGTGCTACTGATGGCACTTCTCGGGGCGGATGAATTCGGCTTCGGGACCCTGCCCCTCATCGTACTCGGATGCGTGATGATGAGAAAATGCAATCTTAACACCTGCCCAACAGGTGTGGCTACGCAGGATGAGACACTACGGAAACACTTCATTGGGAAAGCGGATTATCTGGTCAATTATTTCACCTTCTTGGCGAGGGAAGTGAGAGAGTATCTTGCCTTTATCGGATGCAGGAGCATGAGCGAGGCCATCGGACATACGGAGTTCCTCCTGATGAAGACTCCGGAACCTTCGTCGAAGGCTTCCAAAGTGGACCTCTCAAGGCTCCTTTTCAAGGAAGAAGGTACCCTCTGTTGGGAGAATGCACCCCTGCATCAGCTCCCTCCCGTCATGGACCATGAAATATTGAAGGTGGTCCAACCCTCAATCGAGTGGAAGGAAAAAATCAGCCTTGAATATCCGATATCCAATACGGACAGGGCGGTCTGCACAATGCTCAGCGGCCGTATCGCCGAGAAATACGGCTCTGCCGGTCTGCCGGATTCCACAATCAACATCAAGTTCACCGGATCAGCGGGGCAAAGCTTCTGCGCATTCCTCTCCCCGGGAGTGAATGTCCGCCTTGAGGGTGAAGCCAATGATTATGTCGGCAAAGGACTCAGCGGAGGAAGGGTAGTCATCCGGCCTTCGTCGAAGGTCTCTTTCAATCCCGGAGAAAATGTCATCGCCGGAAACACCTGCCTCTATGGAGCCACGGGTGGAGAGATATACATAAGCGGCAGAGTAGGGCAACGTTTTGCGGTGAGGAACTCAGGTTCCATTGCCGTCATTGAAGGTGCGGGTGATCATTGTTGTGAGTACATGACTGGTGGAAGGGTCGTGGTACTCGGTTCCGTGGGACGGAATTTCGCGGCAGGCATGTCCGGAGGAATCGCATATGTCCTTGATCCGGAAAGGGTCTTCGACTTCTACTGCAATATGGACATGGTCGAAATCTCTCTCGTGGAAGACTCCGCGGACCGGAACGAACTTCATAAGATGATTCTCGATCACTATCTGTACACCGGATCAGAACTGGCCAAGTCCATCCTTGATGATTGGGCTGGCAGAATCACGGATTTCGTGAAGGTCATCCCGATAGAATACAAGCACGTCCTGGAGAGGGAACGTTTCCGTGCCCTTGAGGAAAAGGTCCAGACTCTTCAACTTCAATACTGATAAGACCCATGGGAGATTATAAAGCATTTCTTACGATACCTAGAAAAGAGGCCGGATACAGGCCCGTGCATGACCGTATACATGACTTCGGAGAGGTGGAACAGACTCTCAACGAAGGTGACCGCCGGCTTCAGGCTTCCCGCTGTATGGACTGCGGAGTGCCTTTCTGCAACTGGGCCTGCCCTTTGGGCAATAAACCTCCGGAATGGAACGACGCGGTTTACAAAGGAGATTTCAAACGGGCGTACATTCTGCTGAACAGCACTAACGACTTCCCGGAGTTCACCGGGAGGGTGTGTCCCGCGCTTTGCGAGAAGGCTTGTGTCCTGAATCTGACCCTTCACGAACCTACCACGAACAGGGAGAATGAAGCTGCCATCACAGAGATCGCTTACCGTGAGAACTTCGTGGTCCCCGTTTCTCCGGAACGGAACGGGAAGAGAGTCGCCGTCATAGGTTCCGGTCCTTCCGGTCTCTCGGCGGCAAACCGTCTGAACAGGATGGGATATTCGGTCACGGTATACGAAAAACGGGAAAAGGCAGGAGGCTTGCTCCGTTACGGGATACCCAACTTCAAACTGAACAAGACAGTGATTGACAGGAGGATAGCCTTGATGGAGAAAGAAGGCGTCCTCTTCTGTTACGGGAAATCATTTACCCCGGACAACCTTCCTGAAGGATATGACGCCTATGTCATCGCAACAGGGACACCTACGGCAAGGGACCTCAGGATTCCCGGCAGGGAACTCGAGGGAGTGCATCTTGCGCTGGAACTTCTTTCCCAGCAGAACCGTGTCCTTTACGGAGAGGACGTCTCCGAAGAAGAAAGGGTCACCTGCAAAGGTAAGGACGTTCTTGTCATCGGCGGTGGAGATACCGGTTCCGATTGCATCGGCACGGCCCATAGGCAAGGATGCAAAAGTGTGACTCAGATAGAAATCATGCCCAAGCCTCCGGTCGGTCCTACGGATCCGGCCAATCCATGGCCGGCATGGCCGAGGACACTCAAGACTTCTTCATCCCATGAAGAGGGCTGTGTCAGAAGATGGAACATAAACACCCTCCGTTTCCTGGGGGAAAACGGTAAATTGACTGGCGTTGAAGTGCAGCCGATCGATTGGGAACCCGATAAGGAAGGAGGACGGCCCAAGATGGTCCCCGCAGCTGACCCGGAAATAATCCCTGCCGGAATTGTCTTCTTGGCGATGGGATTTATGAAACCCGATTTGCCGGAAGTCGCGGATAATGTCTTCTGGGCAGGAGATGCGCTCAGCGGTGCTTCTCTGGTCGTAAGGGCGATGGCCTCAGGGCATGATGCTGCCCAAAAGGTTGACCATTACCTTAAATCAAAAGTGAAAGCCTGATCGCTGAACGATTGCAAAGTCATTGTAGAACAATTATTTCCTGAAGATTATGAAAAGGATTGAAGCTATCATCCGCAGGACGAAATTCGAGGATGTGAAAGAAGCTCTGCTCCAGTCGGACATCAACTGGTTCGAATACCACAGTGTCCATGGCATTGGACAGAGCCGTGAGGAAAGGATCTACCGTGGAGTGCAGTATTCCACCGATGTGATAGAAAGGGTAGCCCTGACGATCGTGTGCCGTGACCAGTTCGTGGAACCTACTGTCAAAGTCCTTCTGGAAGTAGCGCATACCGGTGAAATCGGAGACGGGAGGATTTTCGTGAGCGAGGTGCTGGACACATGGAGCATACGTACCGGAGAGAACGGGGATACCGTTCTTCGGGACAAGAAATGAGAAC